>JAUIEE010000578.1 GCA_030428965.1 bacterium
GTGCCCGGCCACCTGAAGAATCCGCCGGAGGACGTGATCGAGTACGTCGAACGGGTCGAGCGCGGCGAGGACAGCCAGCGCACGACCTACCAGCAGCTGCTGGAGGTTCGGCGCCTGCTCGTGATCGAGAAGGATCGGCTCCAGAAGGACCTGGGCCAGGTCAGCTCGATCCCCCAGCCCCAGTCAGCTCTGCACGGCATGGCCCTCGTCACGGGCGTGATCGAGAGGCTCGGCAAGAGCGTGGGCCGGCTCTCGATTCGCTCGCTCGCCTCGGACTACGCCTTCGGCAAGGGGGGCGATGCGGACTACGTGATCGTGAAGCTCGACATGGACTTCTTAGCCGAAGACGCGCTGGAGGCCACCGGCAACTACACGCGCATGGTCAACACCCTCCAGGAGAACCCCTGGTGCAAGACCGTGGCCAAGAAGACGACGCGCGAGTTCGACGACGGCGGAGGCATCAGCGTCGACGGCCTGACCGTCGAGGTGGACCTGGCCCAGGTGGCCGAGGTGGGTTCCTGATGGGCTTCTTCAAGAACATGACCTTCCCGCGCTGGGTGATCCTGGTGATGTTCACGGCGTCGGCCGTGCTGGGCTGGTTCGTCTACGAACGCTCCAAGAGGCTCGAGACCGTGCAGATCGAGCTCTCCCGCACCCCCAAGCTGGTCAAGGAGATCCAGGAGCTGGCCCTGGAGCTCGACGGCCTGCAGCGGGCCGCCGACAAGGAAGGCCTGCGCGGCGAGGCCGACCTCGAGTTCTACATCCGCAGCGTGGGCAGCCACGAGGCCGTGCGCATCGGGCAGGTCAACACGACCCCCCGCACGAGCTCCCCCATGCGCGGCGTCGAGGACCGCGTGCTCAAGATCCAGCCCACGAACAAGGACGCCCGCTACACCCGGGGCCAGATCGGCAACTTCCTCTACCGTCTGGAGGAGAAGAGCCGCCGCGTCAAGGTGACCCGCATCAAGCTGGATCCCTGGAAGCGCATCAAGCCCGGCGAGATCGGCGACGACAACTGGACCTTCGAAGCCGAGATCACCTCGCGCCAGGCGGCGCCCGACGCCTAGGAACCGCGGCCCTGGGACCTGAGAGGGCCACGAGGCAATCCTCCCGCCTCGGCCCAGGTCAGGAGGTTGCTCTCCGCTCGATCGAGGCCAGCGCGAGCTGTTCGAGCCGGTCCACCTGGCGTTCGATCGAATGGCGGCGCCGGACGCGTTCGCGTCCCTCTCGACCGAGGCCGGCGAGGGAGCCCGTGTCCATGGCCAGGGCGGCGCGCATCGCTTCGGCCAGGGCTTCGATCGATCCCGCCGGGACGATCCAGCCGCAGGCCCCGTTCTCGACCAGCTCGGGGATTCCTGCGATGTAGGTCGTGATGACCGGGCGTCCGAGGGCCAGGGCCTCCATCAGCACGACGGGCAGACCCTCGGCGAAGCTGGGCAGGACCATGGCGCGCGACGCCTGGATGTGCTCGCGCACCTGGTCGCTCGTGGCCCAGCCGGTGAAGCGGATCCGCTGCTGGGCCGCGTGTCCCCGCAGGGAAGCCTCGATCGAAGGGCGTAGCGGGCCGTCGCCCACCAGGATGAGCTCGAAGTCGAGTCCCTCCTCCGCCAAGGCACGGGCCGCGTCGATCAACAGCGGAACGCCCTTCTCCTCGCACACGCGTCCGACCCACACGAGCCGCTTGGCCTCGGGCAGCGGTTGCACCTCTTGTTCGAAGAAGTGGGGCTCCGGCGCGCAGCGCACGATGTGCAGGCGTGACCACGCCGCGTGGGGCGCGTAGATCATGCACTGGCTCTTGGTGAAGTCGGTGATGCAGGCCGTGAAGGCCGAGCGCACGATCTTCTCCCCCAGGGCCCAGGCCTCGGGGGCGCGGAAGATGTAGGGGCCGTGGATGGCGAGGCTGTAGGGCACGCCGCTGGCTTCGGAGGCGAGCAGGCAGACCGTGGCGGAGCTCTCTCCGAGGTGGTTGTGCACGTGCTGGACGCCGTCCCGCAGCCAGCGGTCGGCCAGGAAGAGGGCCTCGAGCCAGTAGAAGAAGTGCCACAGCCGCGAGCGAACTCCGGGCGCGCCCACCTTCCAGGAAAGGGCCAGGGCCGACAGGGAGCGACCGGGCGAGAGCAGGAGTCGCTTGCAGCCCGTCCACAAGAGCCCCAGGCGCTGGTCGGGAAGCACGTAGGTCGTGTTCGCGTACTCCCGCTCCACCTCCTCGCCGACCACCTGGTCGCGGTCGGGACGGCGAATCGAATAGGTGTGGACAGTGTGCCCGCGCCGGCGCAGCTCGCGGACCTCGTTGCGG
>JAUIEE010000109.1 GCA_030428965.1 bacterium
GCTGACCTTGGCCCCCCTGGCCGAAGAGCTCGGGCTCGAGGTCCAGGGCTACGATGCGGGCAAACCCGAGGACTTGCTCGCAGCGCTGGGGAGCTTGCCCGGTGGCAGCGTCGCCGTCGTCGCCGGCCACTCGAACACGACCCCGCAACTCGTGGCGGCTCTGGGGGGAGAGGCCAGGGACCTCGATGCCCGGGGCTACCTGCCGGACGCTGCCTACGACCGCTTGTTCGTGTTGACCGTGTTCGAAGGAAAGACGGCCACCCTCGAGCTTCGTTTCGGCGACTAGCTCGTCTCGAAGACCTCGAGTCGAGCCTCGCCCCGGAGCACGCCGCTCTCGTTGGCCAAGCGCGCCAAGGTCGCGAGGGCACGTCGGCCTTCGTCGCCGAGCTCCCGGGTCCACTCGTTCACGTAGAGATCCACGTGGGCCCACAGCACCTCGTCGCTCTGCTCCTGGGCCTGTGCGCGCATGGCCGGTAGGCACGCCTCACGGTGCTCCTCTCCCCACTCGATCGAAGCGAACAGCGAGCGCTGGAAGCGCGACAGCAACCCAGGCTCGAGCGAACGCCGGGCGACGATGCCTCCCAGCGGAAGCGGACAGCCCGTGCGCGCTTCCCAGGTCTCCCCGAGGTCCTCGACCCGCACCAGGTTTTGTTCGCGCCACACGAAGCGCGCCTCGTGGATGCACACGCCGAGCTCCCCCCGGCCTTGCTTCAGGGCCGGGAGGATGTCCGAGAAGACCATCTGTATCAGTTCTCCCTGCCCAGGATGGAACAGCTTCCACAGGAGCGTCGCCGTCGTCCAAGGGCCGGGGCAGAGGACGCGGGCCTTCTCGTTCGGCTGCGCTCCCTGTTCGTCCCGCGCCAGCACCAGCGGACCGACTCCGAAACCGAGGGCGGAGCCGGAAGGCAGGACCCAGCAGTCCTCGGCCATCGACAGCGCCGCGTGGAAGCTCACCTTGGCGATGTCGAAACGGCCGGCGGCCATGCCGTGGTTGAGCTCCTCCACGTCGAGGTAGCTGACCTCGACCTCGATCCCACCGAGGTCGACGTGGCCGTGCAGGAGTCCGTGGAAGGCGAACGTGTCGTTGGGACAGGTCGAGATGCCGAGGCGCAGGGGTCTCATGGCGTCGGGTCTTCACGCAGCCAGGACTCGACCAGGAGACGGGTCTGGGCCATGGCCTCTCGGACGAGCCAGTCTTCACGGACGCCGACCGGATTGGAGATGCCTCGCACGACGCCACAGGGCACCCCGGCCAGGGCGCAGGCCAGGGCGAAGCCGAAGGCCTCCATGTCCTCGGCGACGGCGTCGGGGAAGTGCTCGCGTCGCTTCCGGGCCTGTTCGGGGGAGCCGGAGGCCGAGCAGACCGTGAGCAGGGATCCGGGCTCGGGTGTCGGACCGACGCGGCCCAGGGGAAGCCCCTCGTAGATCTCCGGCGTCGTCGCATCGCCCGGCCATTGGGGAAAGCCCAGCTTCGACGGAGGGCAGCGCGCCGGATCCAGGCCGGCACCGACGCCGTCCAGCAGGACCTCGCCAAAGGCTCGGGCGCTGCCCAGCGGGGCACGTTCCGGATCGAAGCTGCCCGCGATGCCGATCAACAGAGCTCGTTCGGGCCGATGCTTCGCGAAGAGCTGCGCGCAGCGGGCTGCCGCGGCGATGGGCCCGAAGCCCACCAGCTCGCTCGGAACTCCGATCGCGTGGGGCCCGGCTGCTTCGAAAGCGCTGCGCTCCAGCTCCGTGGGGAAGCAGAGCAAGAGGGGCGGGGAGACCTCGGTCCGCATCGAACCAAGGTAGCCCACAGATCCCCGCAGCTCGACACGAGAGGAGAGCTTTCCGAGTAAGCTACCGCGCTCCATGGCCTTTCCCCGACGCGAAGCCGACCCCGCGGAGCTGGAACGGCTCTTGCGCGAGCACTTCGGGCACGCCGCCTTCCAGGGGCGCCAGCTCGAGGCCATCTCGGCCGTGGTCGAAGGCAGAGACCTCCTGGTGACCATGCCGACCGGGGCGGGCAAGTCCCTCATCTATCAACTGCCCGCGCTGGCGCTCGATGGCGTGACCCTCGTGATCAGTCCCTTGATCGCCTTGATGAAGGATCAGGTGGACGCCCTGCGCCGTCGCGGCATTCGGGCCAGCTTCGTGAACTCGAGCCTCGAGGCCCGGGAACGCAAGAAGCGCATCGCCCAGGCCCGGGCGGGGGAGTTCGACCTCTTGTTCCTCACCCCCGAGCGCTTCCGCAGTGCGCCTTTCCGGGAAGCGCTGCCGGACATCGCCGTGGCTCGCCTCGCCGTGGACGAGGCCCATTGCATCAGCGAGTGGGGCCATGACTTCCGGCCCGACTACTGGAAGCTCGGCGAGTATCGCCGGCTGCTCGGGGATCCACCGACCCTGGCCCTGACGGCGACCGCGACTCCCCAGGTGGCCGAGGACATCGTGGCCTCCCTGAGGCTGACCGATCCCCTCGTCGTGCGCACGGGCATCGAACGTCCCAACCTCTTTCTGGCCTGCACCGCCGTCGAGGACGCGGAGCAGAAGAGGGAAGTGCTGCTGGAGCGCATTCGAGCCCTCGACGGTGCCGGCATCGTCTACTCCACCCTCATTCGCGATCTCGAGGCTCTGCACGACGACCTGCGTCGGCAGGGGATCGCGAGCCTGGTCTACCATGGCAAGCTCTCGGCGCGGGAACGCCGCGAGATGCAGGAGCGCTTCATGGGGTCGGAGAGCGACGTGGTCCTGGCCACGAACGCCTTCGGGATGGGCGTCGACAAGGCCGACATCCGTTTCGTCCTGCACGCCCAGATCCCGCGCACCCTCGAGGCCTGGACCCAGGAGGTCGGCCGAGCCGGGCGTGACGGCCGCCCGTCGGTTTGCGAGCTGGTCTACTTCGAGGAGGACCTGGCCATCCAGCAGAACTTCATCAAGTGGGCCAACCCGACGCGGGAGTACCTGCTCGGCGTGTACGAGACCCTGCGGGGCTGGGGCGAGCGCATTCAGGTCAAGGAGCTGGACGACCTGCGGGACGAGCTCTTGGTCAAGAACCGGGCCGACAACCGCGTCTCGATCTCGCTCAAGTGGCTCGAGGTACTGGGGGTGACCCGAGGGTCGTTCGAGACCCACGATCTGTCCCTGGTGCGCGACCTCGAAGCCGGAGAGCTGCCGGACTTCGTGGGCAGTGAGGACAAGCACCGCGCCGACCTGGAGGCCCTCTTGAAGATGCTCCAGTTCGCCAAGGAGGAGGAGGTCTGCCGCAGGACCCTCCTGGCGCAGCACTTCGGGCTCACTCCCGAGCCTGCACCCTGCGGTGCCTGCGACATCTGCTGCGATCGGGCCGAATGGACCTCGCGTGCCTTCGCGGGGCGCACGTTCGAGGTCGGCGAGGCCCCTCGGCGTGAAGCCGGCTTCCAGCGCGGCGACTGGGTCAAGGTGGACGGCAAGCACCTCGGGCACATCGTCAGCGTCGAGGGCGAAGGCCGGCGCGTGACGCTGATCGTGGAGAGTGCCGGGGACATGCGCCGCCGCCGGGTCGATCCGCGCAAGCGCCGCGTGGAGCCGCTCGAGTCCTAGGGCGGCCGTTCGAGCTCAGACGTGGTGGACCGGACCGCCTTGCTCGCAGGCGGCCAGGAACGTGCGCCGCGTGTAGACCGGGACCATGGCGTGGCGGTATTCGTGGTCCCCGGGGATGTTGGCCAGGGGGCGACACTGTTTGCTGGCCAGGGTGCAGACTTCGTCCAGGGCCTCCCGGAAGGCCGGTCCCTGGATCTCCAGGCCCCGGAAGGTCTCGGCCACCTTGCGCACGCGCACGGGGCGCGCCTGCAGCGCCACGACGACGAGATCGGCGTCCGTCACCACGTCGTCGGAGCCCAGATCGAGGCGTACGGCCACCCCCAGGAGGGGAAAGTCGATCGAACCCCGGTCCCTGAGCTTGCCGTAGGCTCCCCGGTGGCCCGGGCCCGGAGCCGGGATGCGAGCGTGCGTCAGGATCTCTCCGGAGACCTTCTTGTTGTAGATGCCATCGGACTTCCAGAGGTCGTCGATGGGCACCTCCCGCGTTCCGTCAGGTCCCTGGAACGAGAGGGTCGCCCCGAGGCTCATCAGGGCCGGGGCGCTGTCGTTGCTGGCCGCCGCGACGCATTTCCGGCCGCCCGCCACGACGTGGCACTCGGTGCCGTCCTTCTTCAGGCAGTAGCCCAGGGACTGCCGCCAGAAGTGGGTCTGGTTGTACCACTGGCAGCGCGTGTCCAGCATCACGTTGCCGCCCAGCGTTCCCATGCGACGCAGCTGGGGGCCGGCGACCAGGGAGGCCGCCTGGGCCAGGGCCGGGGCGCCGCGCAGTACGCGCTCGTCCCGCGCCAGCTCGTCGAGGGGGGTCATGGCACCGAGGATCAGGGATCCGTCACCGGCTTGTTCGATGCCGTGCAACTCGGCGATGCCGGCCAGGGAGACCACTAGCTCGGGCGTGAACAGCTCGTGCTTCATGTTCGGCACGAGGTCCGTTCCTCCCGCGATGGGCATGGCCCGGTCCCCATGCTTCGCCAAGAGCGACACCGCCTCGTCGAGGGTGTCGGGCTCGGCCATCTCGAACTTGGGCAGGCGCAGCATCAGGCCTTCTCTCCGATGGGCTGTTCGCTCGGGTTCCCTGGTGAGGCCTGCTTCTCGGCCTTTTGTTCCTCCAGCGCCTTCAGCACCTTGCCGGGGGTGAAGGGCAGTTCGGTCAGGCGGATGCCCACCGCGTCGAAGACCGCGTTGGAGATGGCCGGGATCGAGGGATGCAGGGGGCCCTCGCCGGCTTCCTTGGCGCCGTAGGGACCTTCTGGGTCCAGGCTCTCGACGATGAGCGCGTGCAGCTCCGGAGTGTCCACCGCCGTGGGCAGGCGGTAGTCGAGCAGCGAGGGGCCGGCGTGCAGCCCGAAGCGGTTGACCCTGTGATCTTCGAGCAGAGCTTCGGCCAGCCCCATGTAGGCCGAGCCCTCCATCTGGCCGGCCACGAGCATGGGATTGAGGGCCCGTCCACAGTCGTGGGCGATCCAGCAGTTCTCCACGGTGATGCGCCCCGTCTCCTCGTCCACCGTCGCCTCGACGACGTGGGCGGTGAAGGAGTAGGCGGGGGAAGCTCCGATGGTTCCGCCGCGATAGTCGCCGCCGAGGGTGGGCGTGTTGTAGGACCCGGTCGAACCCAGGGTGTCGTGGTGTTCCTCCGCCAGGTGAAAGGCCTCGCGGGTGGAGATGAGCTTCTCGCGGTCTTCGAGGTCGAAGACCTCTCCCAGACCCATGAAGACCCGTGCTTGGGGGATCTCCCACTCCTGGGCCACGGCCTGGGTGATCTTCTTGCGCAGCTTGCGGCAGGCGTCGATGGTCGCGTTGCCGACCATGAACGTGACGCGGCTCGAGTACGCCCCGAGATCGACCGGACACAGGTCCGTGTCCGCAGCCTTGACGCGTACGTCTTCGGGGCGCAGGCCCAGCTCCTCGGCGACGATGTAGCGCACGACGGAGTTCGAGCCCTGGCCGATGTCGTTCCCACCGGTGAACACCATCACCATGCCCGAGCGATCGACCTTCAGCTGGACGCCGGCCTGGGGCATCTTGTTCGGGTAGACGGCGTAGTTGGTGCCCGAGATGTACATCGAACCGGCCACGCCGAGCCCGCGGCCCCGGGGGAGTTTCCCACGACGCTTCTTCCAGTCCGAGGCCTCCTCCACCTGGTCGAGGCAGGCGAGGAAGCCGTTCGACGTGATGCGCTGGCCGTTGACCGTTTCGGTGTAGTCTCCCTGGAAGTTGCGGCGGCGGATCTCGATCGGATCGACGCCCACCTTTTCGGCCAGCTGGTCGAACTGAACCTCGAAAGCGAAGCGCGGTTGGACCGAACCATGCCCCCGCTTGGGGCCGCAGGGCGGCTTGTTCGTGAACACCCGGGTCGAGTCGAAGCGATAGGCGGGAAAATCGTAGGGCCCCGTGAGCAGCTGGCCCGAGTAGTAGGTCGTCACCAGGCCGAAGGAGGAGTACGAACCTCCGTCGATCAGAATCTTGGCGTCCACGGCCTGCACCCGTCCGTCGCGGTCCGCTCCGGTCACGTAGTGCATCTGCATCGGATGCCGGCCCCGGTGGGCGTAGAAGACCTCTTCGCGCGTCCAGAGCATCTTCACGGGACGGCCCGTGATCATGGCCAGCTTGGCGACGCAGAACTCCAGGGCGAACGGATCCGACTTGCCGCCGAAGGCGCCGCCGAGGCAGGGCTGGATGACGCGAATGCGGGACTCGGGGAGCTCCAGCACCCGTGCCAGCGCGCGGTGCACGTAGTGGGTGATCTGGGTGGACGACCAGACCGTGAGCAGGCCGTCGGCCGCGTGCTGGGCCACGGCGCAGTGGGGCTCGATGGGCGCATGGGTCGATCCGTGGAAGACGTAGTCACCTTCCACCCGAACCTCGGCCTTCTCCAGGTTCTCGTCGACCGGTCCGAAGTCCAGCCCGACGTGCTTGGAGACGTTGCCGGCCTTCTTGCCCTCGTGGATCTGGGGCTCGGAGCGCTCGAGCGCTTCACGCGGATCGAGGTAGGCGTGCAAGGGCTCGTACTCGACTTCGATGAGCCTCAGGGCCTCGTTGGCCGTGTCCTCGTCCACGGCCGCGACCGCGGCCACTTCGTCGCCGATGAAGCGCACCTTGTCCACGGCCAGGGCGTTCTCGTCGGGCGTCCAGGGGATGACCCCGTAGCGGATCGGCATGGACTCCCCGGTGATGACCGCGTGCACCCCCTCGAGGGCCAGGGCCCGCGAGGTGTCGATCGAGACGATGCGCGCGTGGGCATGGGGACTGCGCAGGATCTTGGCGTGCAGCATCCCCGGCAGCTGGATGTCGTCGGCGTAGATCGCCTGGCCCGTGGCCTTGGCCAGCCCGTCCTCCTTGGGGAGCGCCCGGCCGATGACCTTGAAACCGTCCTTCCAGGGAGAGCCGACGCCGTGGTTGTCGCGGGCAGCCATCAGTCCTGTCCTCCCGATGCCGGCTCGGCCCGGGACCAGGGATTCACGCCGGGGGCCCAGGCAGGAGACCTGGGCTTCTTCGAGGTGCTCTCGGCGACGCACAGTTCCACGGCCTGAACGATCTGCGTGTAGCCGGTGCAACGACAGAGGTTGCCGGAAAGGGCGTGCTTGATCTCGGCCGGCGACGGGGTCGGGTTGTCGTTCAAGAGTGCCCGTGCGGACAGCATCATGCCCGGCTGGCAGAAGCCGCACTGCAGGGCTCCGCAGCGATCGAAGGCCTCCTGGACCGGGTCCGCGCCCTCGCCCCCCGCTTGGCGATGGGCCGGCATCAATCCTTCGATGGTCGTGATCTCGCGGCCTTCGGACAGGGCGGCCAGGGTCAGGCAGGCGAGGACCGGCTTCCCGTCGACGAGGACCGTGCAGGCACCGCAGTCGCCCTTGTCGCAGCCCTGCTTGGACCCGGTCAATCCCAGCTTGTAGCGCAGGACTTCGAGCAGGGTCCAGTGGGGCGGGGCGGCGACTTCGAGGCGATCCCCGTTTACGCAAAGGTGCAAAACACGCATCCTGACCATCTTCCCCGATGGCCCGATCCCGGACAAGCCCAGACCCCCCCGACGCACGGGGAGCCTCCGTCGTACGCAAGACGATGGGGCGGCTGGGGCTGTTGCCCGACACGGGGGACATCGAGGGTGCGGTCCGTCGCGTCTTCGCGCCCCACCTGGCGAGCGAGGCGGGGGGGCGTACCTGGGCCAAGTGGCGCGGCACCCTGCGCCTCCTGCGGCCCCTGGGCTGGGTGTCCCAGGGGAACCGCATCGAGGTCTTGAAGGACGGGGACGAGGCGTACCGGTCGATGTGGGAGGCGATCGACGCAGCGCGTCGAAGCGTGATCCTGAGCACCTACGTGCTCGAACCGGATCGGGTCGGGAAGAGGACGCTCGCGACCCTGGAAAGCGCAGCGAGCCGGGGCGTTGCGGTCTGGCTGGTCTACGACGGCTTCGGGTCCTACCGGCTGGAGAGGGGAGACGTACGCTCACTGCGCGAGGCGGGAGCTCGCATCCTGGTCTACAACCCGCCCTTCCGCGTCTTTCCGAAGTTCTCCAGGCTGGTGCGCAATCACCAGAAGGTCCTGGTGGTCGATGGAGACGTCGGCTTTTGCGGCGGCATGAACGTGAGCGAGGACTATGCCGGAGAGGAGCTCGGCACGAACCTCTTCCGCGATGCCCACCTCAGGATCGAGGGGCCGGCCGCGGCGGACCTGGCGCACATGGTCGAAGAGGTCGTCCAGGACAGGACCGGTGAGTCCTTGCCCGCGTTGCGGGAACTCGCTCCGCGCGAGGATGGCTCCCTGGTGCAGATCCTGGAGTCCAACGTCCGCCGCCAGCGGCGCGCGATCCAGAAAGCCCTGCGCTACACGACCGCCCGGGCGGTGGAGCGCTGTTTCCTCACTTCGCCCTACTTCGTCCCTCCCCGCAGGCTGATGCGGGATCTGCGCAAGGCCGCCCAGCGCGGCGTCGACGTTCGTGTCCTGACCGCGGGGAAGAGCGACGTGCCCCTGGTGAGCATGGCGAGCCAGCACCTCTACGGACGCCTGCTGCGCGCCGGTGTGCGCATCTTCGAAATGCAGGATCGGGTCCTGCATGCCAAGACCGTGACGATCGACGGGGTGTGGGGCTCGGTGGGTTCCTTCAACCTCGACCGCTGGTCCTATCGCCGCAACCTCGAGGTCAACGTGTCCGTCCTCGATACGCGCATGGCGGAGAGGCTCGAGGAGCGCTTCCTGGGGGACCTGGAACTGTCGACCGAGGTGCGCATCGAGACCTGGGGGAAGCGCGGCTGGTTCCAGCGCGTCGTGCACTGGACGGCGTACCAGTTGATGCGCCTGTGAGCGCTAGCGGACCTCTGCACTGACCCGAACCCCTTCGATCACCACGCCGATGCAGTGGGAGGTGTACTCGAACGGATCCCCGTCATACAGCGCGAGGTCGCCGTCCTTGCCCACCTCGAGGGAGCCGACTCGATCGGCGATGCCGAGGATGCGGGCAGGTCGGATGGTGATCAGCTCCAGGGCCTGGGAGAAGGAGAGCCCGTTCGAGGCGGCCAGGGCCGCTTCGAAGAGCACCACTCGCGTCTTGGGAACGTAGCTCTCGTACCCGCTTTGCAGGGCGACCTCGATGCCCGCCTCGAGCAGCGCGCCGGCCGTCTCCATGCTCAGATTCTCGGCCTCGCCCCAGGCTCGTCTCATCGTCGGATGCACGAGTACAGGTGTCTTGGCCTCCCGCAGCTCGTCGAGCACGAGGTAGCTCTCGGAGGCGCCGTCCAGCACCAGGTGGATGCCGAATTCCTCGGCGACCCGCAGGGCCGTCAGGATGTCGTGGGCGCGGTGGACGGTGAGCAGGAGCGGAAGCTCACCCTGCAGCACCATGCCCAGGGATTCCAGGCGCAGGTCGCGCCCCTTGTCGGGCTTCTCCTCGCGCTCGGCCACGTAGGCCTGGGCCCGCAGGAGTTCGGACCGCAAGAGGGCCACGGCCTTCGAGCGCGTGCCGGGAGCCTTCTTCTCTCCGCGCACGGCGCCCTCGCCCAGGGTGGCTGCAATCATGGCTCGCGGAACGAAGACGGCTTCCTCGACCGAACGCCCGCGCGTCTTCGCGATCAGGGTCTGCCCGCTGATGACCGCGCCGGGCGCGTGACCGGTGTGCAGGGTCGTGACCCCGAAGCCGCGCACCCAATCGATCAGGGGCTCGGCGGGGTTGTAGGAATCGATCGCCCTGAGCTCGGGCTGCATGGCCTCGGAGCGTTCGAGCTGATCCTGGTCGTGGGGGACGTTGAGCCAGCCGGCCAGGCCCACGACGGAATGGGCGTCGACCAGCCCGGGCGTGACCACCTGCGCCTCGAGGATCTCGAAACCGTCGGGAATCACGACCTCGGCCGCGGGACCCACCGCTCGGATCTTCCCGTCGACCACGACGACGACGCCGTCCACGACGGGGTCCCCGGCCGCGGTGTGGATCACCTTGCCCCGCACGGCCAGGCTCTGAGCCTGGGCAGGCTGGCTCAGGAGCCAGGAAAGGGACAGTCCCAGTGCAATTACGGCTGCAAGCTTCATTCCCATTCTCCCCGGCCGCAGCAGCCCGGAGGCGAGTCCTCGCCCGCTCCGAAACCACCGGTGGCCCAAAGGCGATCTTCTTCGTCGTTGCGGTCGAAGACACGAACGCCCTCGACCCAGGTCTCGACGACCTTGGTGTAGACCGAGAGCGGGTCGCCGTCCAGCAAGATGAAGTCCGCGTCCTTGCCGACCTCCAGGCTGCCCGTGCGTTCCCCGAGGTCGAGCATGCGCGCCGCTTCCAGGGTCAGTCCGGCCAGGGCCTTGTCTCTCGACATCCCCGCCCGCACCGCCAGGGCCGCCGAGCGCAGGAAGTGGCGGGAGTCGGTGATCCAGTCGTCGGTGTGGAACGCGACGGCCGCACCGGCCTCCTCCAGAGCGCGTCCGTTCTCCAGGCTCAGGTTCTTGGCCTCGAGCTTCCCGCCGGGGCTGTCGACGATGATGATCGAACAGGGCACCTGGGCGCGGGCGATCTCCTCGGCCACCTGGGCCGCATCGCTCACGTGGTGCAAGACCACCCGGAAGCCGAACTCCTCGCGCAGTCGAAGGACCGTCAGGATGTCGTCGTGGCGGTGGGTGTGGTGGTGGACCACGCGCTTGTTCTCGAGCACCTCCCCCAGGACCTCGAGTCCCAGGTCCCGCGGATGATCTTCGTCGTCTTCGCGCTTGAGGAGGTACTCCCGCGCTTCGACGAAGGCCTTGCGCACGAGGGCCGCCGACTTGGCGCGTGTTCCCGGGAAGGGAGGGTCCCTGCGGGAGTTGGTGCCGTTGGCCATCTTCAGGCCGCCCATCGGCATGCCCTCGTCGGACAGGATCGAGAGATCCTCGAGGCGGCGCCCTTCCCTCAGCTTGAGGTAGACCGTCTGCCCGCTCACCAGGTGGCCGGAACCGGGCATGACGTTGACCGTGGTGATGCCACCGGCCTGGGCGCGCTGAAAGCTCGAGCTGCGTACGTTGATCGAATCGAGCACGCGCACCTCGGGTTGGATCGGATCGGTCGAGTCCGCGCCGCTGCCTCCCCCGATGTTGCTGTGGGTGTCCACCAGGCCCGGCATGAGTACCATGCCGCGCACGTTGTGCACGACCGCGTCGGCCGGAATCGGCGTCAGGTCCGGGGGCCCGACGTGGGCGATGACCCCATCGCGAACGACGAGCACACCGTTGTCGATGGGGGGGCCGGAGATCGGCAGGATGCGAGCCTCGACGAACGCCGTCGGGCGAGCCTGGCGCGGTGTCTCCGGGGCGTTGGCGGAGAGGGAGAGCAGGGTGAAGAGGGCGAAGATCAATGCGGGATTCCTCCGGGACCCGCAGATTCTAGGGGGGGCGTCCCGACCCGCCTCGTTCTTTTCCGCGACCCGAAGGCCGCCTTCAAGCGGCGCCTACTTCCAGAGCTGTTCGAGCTCGCGGACCAGCTGGTCGGCGATCGCGGCCAGCTCGTCGTCGGGGGGAGCCGCCTCGGCGTCGAACTCGAAGTAGATCGAGGCCACGTCCTGCCGCAGGTTCGTGAAGCGTCCCAGCCGCGCTCCGAAGCTCGAGAACAGGCCCATGCGCGGCGGATCCCCCGGACGCTGGAGCCAGTGGAGCACGCGGATGTTCCGTCCCTCGCGTTCGAAGTCCTGGACCCAGACCTGGGCACCTTGGGGGGTGTCGAGCAGGACCTTGTGGCGGTTCTCCCAACCTTGGCTCAGGAAGCAAACGTCGACCGGGTGAGGACGACCGCTCCAGCGCTTGCCCCGTAGGAAATAGGCGATGTAGACCAGACCCTCGTGCCCCCGTTCGTCGCGGTAGCGGCGAAACAGGTGTTCCTCGGGGGGAAGTTCGCCCAGCACGGCCAGGTCGAAGACCACGTCCTCGACCCGCTCGAGGGAGCCGAGGCGTACCGAGATCCGGTCCAGATCCGGGCGCTTGGGTCGGGCCAGGGAGCCGTAGTCGACGGCGTGGGCCAAGAGACCGGCCAGCCCCAGGAGGATCCAGGCCGCTAGCTTCAACCGGGAACCGCTCCTTCTCCCTTCGACACGCGGGATGCGACGAGGACCAGGAGGATCGCCGTTCCGATGACCAGGACCTGGCCGAGGATCTCGTGGGGCAGGCCACTGACCGCCTTGGGACCCCACCAGTCGAGGAAGAGGGCCGAGGCCGAGATGCGCAGTCCATTGACGACCAGGGCCAGAGGTGCGGTCAGGACGAGCGTGAAGAGGGCGATGGTCGGCCGCAGGCCGAACAGTCCGGCCAGGAAGATCGCCAGGACCCACAGGGTCAGGAAGGTTCCCGAGCCGCTACAGGCGTCGGCCACGACCAGGTCCCACCCCTGGAAAGCGAGCACCGAACCTGCCCACTCGGTACTGCCGTCGAAGACGCGCAGCATCCCGACCGCCGTGCGCCCCGAGGCTTCGACCAGCCAGGGATTGACGTGGTTCAGGAGGGGCAGCGGGATCGGCACCAGGAACGCGAAGAGCACGAAGCTCCAGGCGTGGTGTCGAAGGAAGTCGATCCCGCGCGTTTGCAGAAAGAGCGCGGTGACGGCCAGGGGAAAGGCCAGGATCGAAAGCGTGAAGACGCCGCTGAGGGCGCCTGCCGCCAAGAGGAGCGCAGCGCCCAGGATCCCCAGGGCTCCCAGGGTCGCGTCACGGCGTGCGACCGGAGCCCAGGGGGCACGTCCCCGAAAGAAGGTCTGGCCCCAAGCCAGGAGCGGGACCAGGAGGACGTAGCTGATGCGCGAGATCTGGGAGCAGTGGCTCCACCATTCCCGAAGGATCGGGAAGAAGATCACGAGCAAGAGGGCAAGGTGAGCCGACGGGATGCGAGCCCGCCCGGAATCGGCCAAGGGACCTGCCTGCGGACTAGGAACGCGACTGCTTGCGCTTGCGGTAGGCCGCTCCGCCTGCGACGGCGGCGCCTCCGGCGAGGGCCACGAGGGTGATCGGTTCGGGGGAGTTGGTCGGGACGCTGGTCTGCTTGCCGCCCGCGTCGGCGACCTGGGCGGAGGCGGCGGCACTCAGGCCGGCCACGATCAGCGCGGAGAGAAGAAGGCGTGCTTTCATGGTGTGGATCTCACGGTGA
>JAUIEE010000110.1 GCA_030428965.1 bacterium
CGGAACGGATAAGCGCTGAATGCATCTAAGCGCGAAGCCTTCTCCAAGACGAGTCATCCCTATCAGTCCCCTGGGAGACTACCAGGTTGATAGGCCGGCAGTGTACGCACGGCAACGTGTTTAGCTTACCGGTACTAATCGGACGACTGGCTTAACCACCTTTCTCCATTTCGCACTCAAGCGGTGCGGCATGGAGAAGGGAGTACTTTCTCCAAGGCTGTCACGAACGAACCAATTCACCTTCCTTACAGGTCGCCACCCGGCCCCGGGTGGCGACAAGCACTCCCGGTGACTATAGGTTCCTGGCCATACCCGTTCCCATTCCGAACACGGTCGTCAAGCAGGCACCGCCGATGATATTGCTTCGCGCGAGAAAGTAGGTATTGCCGGGTTCTTCCAAGCCCCGAGCTCCTTCCTGGAGCTCGGGGCTTCTTTTTTGCACTCCAAACCCCAGGATCGTTCCTTCGTGGAACTGCGCCGATCTCCCACACATGGCCTCGCTCCGGTGGGGCTCGCTGCTTGTGCGCTCCTGGGGGCGTTCAGTGGCTGGAGAATCGCGTCCCATGGCGGGAACCTCGGGAGCTACCTGGGCGTCCTGGCCTACGTCCTCTTCGTGATGGTCCTGCCGGGATGGGCCGTCTGGCGTCGACTGTGGCCCTGGCGGGAGGATCGGCTCTTCGAGCTCGGGATGGGCTGGGCCTTCGGTTTCGCCCTTCACGCGATCGGCTTCCTTGGGGTGGGCCTGGTCGGCCTGCCGATCTGGAGTCTGGTGACGCTGGCTCTCTTGCCCCTGGCCGTGCCTCCCTGGCGACAGGTCCACCGGCCGAGTTCCGACCTCGAGAGAGTCCGTCCGGGACACGTGGTGGCGCTCGTCGCGCTCCTCTTCGTACTCCTCCAGCGCGTGTTCCTCTACGGCGAAGGGGCCTTCTCCACCGGCTTCACCACCGACCTGCTCTTCCACGCCGGCAATGCCGCGGAGATGCTCCGGGAAGGAGCGCCCGTGAATCCGCGCATCCTCGGGGAGCCTCTCAACTACCACTTCCTGGCCTATGGAATGTCGGCCGGGGCTTCGGTCGTGACCGGGGTCCCCGTGCACCAGGTCCTGATGCTCTACGGGGCAATGGTGCTGCCTGGGTTCATGGCCCTGCAGGTGTTCAACGCCGGGCGATGCTTCGGTCTCCGAGCGGCCGCGGGCCTCGGAGCCCTCCTGGCCGTGAGCCTGCACAAGGACGTGCTCGCGGAGGTCTCGAGGCTTCTGGATTGGGGCTTCGGAGAGC
This sequence comes from bacterium, assembly GCA_030428965.1. Taxonomy (GTDB): domain Bacteria; phylum Planctomycetota; class UBA1135; order UBA1135; genus JAUIEE01. Next base: position 1,278 of record JAUIEE010000110.1, read on the forward strand.
AGCCCCTGGGGCCCGTCCTCGAACTGGCGATGCACTCGAGTCCCCCCAGTCAGGCCGGCCTGGCCATGCTCGCGACCCTGGCCATCCTGATTCTCCGCTGGTTCCAGGGACCTCTGGGCAGCAGCCGGAATCTCGTCCTGCTGGTGGCATTGATCTCCTTCGCGACAGCCGGCACGAAGGGGTCCATCATGCCGGCGGTGGGGCTGGCGTCCGTGGGGCTGTGCCTGTGGTGTCTGGCGCGCCGCCGAGGGAGCCTGGGGCGGGCCCTGGGGCTGACGGCTTGTCTCGGGCTCGGCTCGCTGCCTCTCACCCTGTTCCTGGCGGTCGGGGAGGGGAGCTTCGCCGGCTCCATGTTTCGCCTGGACCCCCTCAGCGTCCTGCGGCGCTCGGAGTTCGGGCTGTGGGCGGGCGAGAAGGGGCTTGGGGCGCCTTGGCTCGTGCCGCTGTGGTTGCCGCTCGTGCTCGGACTGGGCACGGTGGCGGGCTGGGGGTTGGTTCGACGCCTGCGCTCCGAACCGCGGGAAGGCGACGTCTTCAGCGCGGCCCTCGTCGCCGTCAGTCTCGCCCTGCCGGCCTTCCTGGCTGCCGGAGGTTCCTCCGAGCTCTACTTCCTCTACAACGCCCAGTTCGGACTGGCCTGGGGCGGTGGGGCCTTCCTCTTCGACAGCCTGGCGAGGCGGGGATCCGGCGGGTGGTCGCTCCTGGCCTGGGGCCTGTCCCTGCCGCTGCTCCTGGGCCTGGCCAGGGACATCCATCGAGAGGCGAGCCGAGATCTCGCTCCACCCCGCCCGGACGCCTTGGCTCTCGAATACGAGAAAGGTCTACGCTGGCTGCGGCAGGAGACCCCCTCGCATTCGGTGCTGCTCGCGCGTCACACCAGCCTGTTCCTCTCCGCCTTCGCCGAGCGCCGCACCTTCTACGAAGGCCACCACTTCACCCCGGCTTTCTATCGCAGGCTGTGGGAGAAGACCCCGGAGGGCTGGACGCGCAACCCCCGGCCGGGTCACGCCTTTCCCCAGCACGCCGGCTTGCAGGGACGCTTCTGGAAGACGTTCGACGTGGGGCTCATCGAGAGCATGCTCTCCCTCGGCGAGAGTTCCGGGGCGTGGTTCGTCGTCGAGGATCAGGTGCGCCTCCAGCCGAGGAGCGAGCGCAGCTTCGAGGCCGAGTGGAAGATCGGCCGGGTAGGGCCACGGCTCGAGCGTTCTCCCGCCCTCGAGCTCGTCTTCGAGAACGAGGTGCTGCGGATCTATCGCCTATCCTGGGCCCGAAGCAGCGGGCCCAGGTAGAGGCGCGCTCAGGCGACTATTCGACGACCTCGAGCGGGCTGCCCTTTGGAAGGACCTGCAAGGTCTTCAGGAAGTCGACGATCGAACGTCGCTGTCGGTCGGGCAGCGCGACGTAGGCGTCGCGGGCGGTCTGGGCCTCACCCCCGTGCATGCGGATCGCCTCGTCGATCGTCAGGGCACGGCCGTGGTGCATGTAGGGCGGTTCGTTCGCCATGCCCCACAGCTTCTTCGTGAGAAACTCCTGGGTCGGCACCCCCGCCTGGACCTTGGCCTCGGAGAGTCCGGGCCCCATGTCGTGGCGTTTGAGGTCCGTGTAGGCCTGCACGATGACCGTCCCGTTGGACTCGCGGGAGAGGCGCGGTCCCTCCCCGTGGGCCGTGAGATCAAACTCCAAGGGAGCAGGGACGTCCGCCAGGCTCAGGTTGCCGGCCGGGTTGAACGGGTTCGGTTCGCTGAAGACCGGGCTCTCCAGGACGAGCTCGGGCACGTGGCAGACCGCACAGCCCGTGCTGTCGAAGAGGCTCTCGCCGAGGTCCACCGAGGCCCTGCGCCGGTTCTCGGACGGAAGCACGCGCCCCGGGGGAGGCAGTAGGGCCTGGTAGAGCGTGACCGCGGTGATGTCCCCTTCGGTCAGCTCATCCATCATTCCATCGTTGTCGTGATCGACACCGGCACCGAAGCGCTCGATCGGTTGCATGCCGTGGTGATGATTCATCGCGTTGTTGGAGAACTCACGGAGCGAGATCACGACGCCCTTCTGGTGGAACGGCTTGACGATGAGGTCCGCGTCCACTCCATCCACGGAGGCGGTATCGACCATGCCGGCAGGGTCGGCCGTGACCGAACCGAAGGAGACCCCCTTGGCCTCGAGGGGGAGGGTCACATCCACGCCCTGGACCTGGGCCAAGCCCACGGCCGTGGCTCGGATCGCTTGCAGTTCCGTGGTCATCTCGCGAGCCAGGAGCTCGATGTATCCTGCGCCGAACATTCCGATCGATGCGCGCTCCTTGGCGACGTTCGAGAGCGTGAGCAGCTCGAAGTTCTCGCCGGCGTCTCCATCGAAGTTGACGAAGGGGAAGGCCTGGCCCAGGACGAAGACGTTGGCGACGTTGTCACCGCCGCCGCCTGAGCGCGGCAGGTTGTGGCAGGCGGCGCAGGATCCCGCGTCCGGTGCGGAGATGCGGTTGAAGTTGCGGGGCATCTCTTCACGGGCGCGCAGGCTTCCGGTGCCCGTCGTTTCCGGGCGACCGGCTCCGTCTTCGGTCGTGAAGTGCGCTCGGAAGAGAACCTCACCCAGGGCGAAGAGGCTCTCCGGGGAGAACAAGCCTGCATCGACGTCCGCCTGATCGACGTGCGCGGGCAAGGCGCGTTCGTCGCCCACGGGGCCGGCGAAGGGAGCCAGCATGGTCGTGGCGCTCGCCTCGGGTGGAAGGACCTGGAGGGTCTTGAGGAACTCGATCACTTCATCCTGCTGATCGGCCGCCAGCGCATCGAAGGCGTCGCGGGCTCCCTGGGCTTCCCCGGCATGCATCAAGACGGCCTCGCGGATCGTCGTCGCGCGTCCGTTGTGCATGTAGGGCGGTTCGTTGGCCATGCCCCACAGCTTCTTGGTGAGGAACATGTTGCCGGGAACACCGGCCTGGGGCAGCGGCTCGGCCAGATCGGGGCCCATGTCGTGACGCTTGAGGTCGGTGTAGGCCTGCACCCGGACGGAACCATCGGGTTGGCGCGCAGGCCGCGGGCCGGGGCCCTCCGCGGTGAGGTCCACGGAGAAGAGGGCCGACACGTCGGCGGCTCCGAGATTGCCCGGCGGGTTGTAGGGGTTGGGCTCGGTGAAGACGGGGTCTTCGAGGACGAGCTCCGGCATGTGGCAGGTCGCACACCCCAGGGTCTCGAACATCGATTCTCCGTTCACGACCGCCTGCAAAGCCATACCGTCGTTGGGGAGGACCCGTCCGGGGGCAGGTCGCGTGGCCTGCCAGATGGTCGCTGCCGTCACGTCCCCTTCGGTCAACTCATCGACGTATCCGTCCGCGTCGTGGTCCACCCCGGCGCCGAAGCGCTCGCGCGTCTGCATGCCGTGGTGGTGGTTCATGGCATTGTTCGTGAACTCCCGGAGCGAGATCACGACCCCCTTCTGGTGGAAGGGCTTGACCACGAGGTCGGCGTCGACGCCCTGGACGCCGCTCGTGTCGAAGGTGCCGTCCGGCAGCGCCGTGATGGTTCCGAAGTCGACGCCCTTGGTGATCAGGGGCAGGCTGGCCGGCGACAGCGTGGCCTGGGCCGTGGTCATGGCGGCGTCCTGGATCGATTGCAGCTGTGCCGTCATCTCCCGGGCGAGCAACTCCACGAAACCAGCCCCCGACATTCCGATCGTGGCCCGTTCGTTGCCCACGTCGTCCAGGTTGAGATCCTGGAAGCTGTCTCCTTCTCCGCCGTCGAAGTTAACGAAGGGATGCGCCTGGCCGAGCACGAACACGTTGGCGACGTTGTCTCCACCTCCTCCGGGAACGGGCAGGTTGTGACATCCTCCGCAGGCATTGGCGTCCGGGGCCGAGATGCGGTTGAAGTTCTGGGGGGCCTCGCGGCGTGCTCGCTTGGCTCCGGTTCCCGTGGCCTCGGGGCGGCCGGCTCCGTCCAGGGTGTTGAAGCTGCCGTTGAACAGGACGTCGCCCGCCGCGAGCAGCTCGTCGAGGGAGACCTGGCCTTGCTCCACCTTCAGCTGGCTCACGTGGCCCGCCATGATCGGCTCGTCGCCGATGGACAGCGGGGGAGCCGGTCCGCCCGAGGCGCCGTTGTTGCAGCTCGCGATAAAGAGCAGGCCGAGGGCACCGATGGGGAGGGGCGTAAGGGCCGTGGAACGAGGGCTCGAGGTCAGCTTGCGCTGCATGGTTGGGCGTTTCGGGAGAAAGCTCTCAGGTGCGAACGGGATCAGAATCCGAAGACGAGGCCCAGCGTAAAGCCTTCGACGTCTCCGGTGTTGCGGCCATCGAGGGTGGTGCGCCAGCTTCCGGTGATGCCTACGTCCTCGCACAGTCGGTAGTAGGCGCTCAATCCGGTTCGGACGTAGTCTTCCTCGTTCGTGGGGAAGTCATTGGTTCCCGGCGGACCGATGTCCGTGCCGCCCAGGCTCTCGACGACGCTCAGGAACGGGGAAAGCGTGAATCGGTTGGCGAAGGTATGGCCGACCGTGAGGTGGATCGGGATCTCGTCCTTCGGCTTCCCGATGCGATGGTCGTAGCCGGTTTCGATCGAGGCAAAGGTTCCTCCGTGGGTCTGAATGTGGCCCACGATCCTCCCGCGCCAGTCGATCTGGCCGTCACCGATGGCGGTGATGGCGTTGTTCTCGTAGTCGGTAAGCGGCAGGCTCACGCCCGGGAGGAGGGAGAACGAGACCTCGCCCCAGTCGTACTGGCGCCGCAAGACGCGCCATTTCGCCGCGAGGACGGCAGCCTGGAGGTCACTCTCGTCCGGCGCTCCTGCGGCTCCGTCGGATTCCGCTTCGACGTACGAGGCGGACAGGATCAGGTCGAGGTCGTCCCGCAGCCCGTAGGCGGCATACAGGTTGTAGCCCATGCGGTCGACCTCGCCCACGCCGGGCATGGAGACCCGATCTCCACCAACCCAGAACTCGTCGTAGGTGTCCAGGAAGTAGGTGACGGCGACGTCGGTCTTGCCGGCGCCCCGGAGGAATCCGGTTTCACCCTGCCCACGGGGAGCCGAGGCCACCAGGCATGCGGCGAGCCCCGGCAGGAGGAATCGGAGAGCCGCCCAGCGGGTGCGTGTCGCGGCGCTGGGCGGGAGTGAAGAGGGAGCGTGCATGGCCGGCAGGGAGCGGTGACAGAGGGGTGAATCGACAGAGAGGTGAATCGGTCTCGAATCGAAAAAGACCGCTCAGGCCAATCCAAGGCGTGTGCCGGCCCGGCCAGGGAGGCCCCAAACCTGGCGTTTGTTGGCACTTAAGGTCTTTGCCTATAGGGCTTTATGTAATCACAAAATCCTCTCCCGGGCCACGGGCAGGCGGGCCCGGTGGGGGGCGGCGACCGGGCAGAATCGGGATTTCTACGGACTGGGACGTACGGGCTACGGGAATCGGAGGCGCCGTGCGGTGCGGACCGACAGCTCCGCCCAGGACCCCTGGAGAGGATGGCTTGCCTTCAAGGGTCCTCGAAGAGCACCAGGGTGCGGTCGATCCCTTCCACCGGATAGGTCCGCGTGGCCCCGCTCGGCCAGCGCACCTCCAGCCGTTCGACCGAATCCACGTCACCGAGCCCGAAGGTCAGGGTCGTCTCTCCCTGGGAAAGGTACGACGAGCCCGTCCTCACCGTGGCTCGGCGCTCCCTGCCGTCGGCCCGCAGGCTCACCAGGGCTCCGATGGCCCGGGGGTTGGTCCTCGGTCCCCGCAGGTCGACCCTGAGAAAGTGCCTGGGGTGAGTCTCCTGGAGGCGGTTCCTCAGCAGGGCGGGTGAACCCCCGTTCTGGGTCATCAAGAGATCGATGTCGCCGTCCCCGTCCACGTCGCCCCAGGCAAGTCCACGCCCCACGCGCGGCAGCGCGAAGTCCCGGCCGGCCTGGTCGGTCACGTCCACGAAGGTCCCATCCGGGCGACCCTGAAAGACCTGCGCGGACTGGGCATGTCGCTGGTCGGGCAGGTAGCGGGTGATCTCCGGTTCGATGTGCCCGTTCACGACGACCAGGTCCAGCCAGCCGTCGAGATCCAGGTCGAGCAACGCCAGGCCGAAGGTCAGGGGGCGGTTCGTGGGGGACACGAGGCCCGCCTGGAGCGCCGTGGAGTGGAACGTACCTCCTTCGCCCCGCCGGTAGAGGGACAGGGGCTCCCCCGCGAAGTTGCCGATCCCCACCACCGTTCCCCACTGTGGGAGCACCCCGACGTCGATACCCATTCCCGCCCTGGCTCTCCCGTTCGCGTCGTAGGCGATTCCGGTGGGGATGCCTTCTTCGGAGAAGCGCCCCTCTCCGGCCGAGCGGAAGTAGAAGTTGGGCCGCGTGTCGTTGGCAGCGACGATGTCGAGCCGTCCGTCCCCATCGAAGTCCCAGGTTGCAGCCCCCAAGGTCTTGCCCGTGAGCGCCTCCTCGCCGTTGCCCAGCGGCGCCTCCTCGAACGTACCGTCGCCTCGGTTCAGGTAGAGCCGGGGCGGCAGCCCCGTGTAACGGTCCGGCGTCGAGAACACCTTGTCCGTGCCGTTCAGGGTCGTGAAGATCTCGATCTCGGGGGTCCACTGGCAGTACCCGGCCACGAAGAGGTCCAGGTCCTGGTCTCCGTCCGCGTCGAGCCACAGGGCGGCCGTGGTCCATTCCGGATGGGGGGTGCCCTGGGAATCGAACCAGCGGCCGTGCCCCACCCCGGCGCTCGCCGCGACGTCCCGGAAGGTGCCACCGTCGTTGCGAAGCAGCAGGTCATCGCCTAGGGCGGTCAGGTAGAGGTCGACGTCGCCGTCCGCGTCGTAGTCCGCGGCGGCACAACCCATACCGTAGACCTCGACGTCCATGCCCGTCTGGCGCGAGACGTCCTCGAAGCTGCCATCACCTCGACCCCGGTAGAGCGCGCACCGTCCAGGGTCGCGGTCCTCACCCGTCTGCGGCCACTCCGTGCCGTTCACCAGCATCAGGTCGAGCTTTCCGTCGCCGTCGTAGTCCAAGAAAGCGGCCCCCGACCCCATCGTCTCCGGCAACAGCTTCTCGGACGAGGCGCCGTTGACGTGCTTGAAGCGGATACCGGACGAGGGCGTGAAGTCCTCGAACTGCGCTCGGAAGTCGGCGGAGGGCCGCTCGTCGACCGGGTCCTGCACGCGAGCCGCCTGATCCGGGGAAAGGTCGCAGGCGGCGCAGGCGAGCAGGAGTCCCGCTAGGAGTCGGCGGTTCATCCGGCAGCGCTTTCGCCCTGGAGGTTGTGCTTGCGCAGGTAGTAGCTCAGGTTCTTCGGGTCGATCCCGAGCAACCGTGCCGCCTCCTTCTTGCTGCCGTCGGCCCGGAGCAGGGCTTCGCGGACGAGCTCGCGCTCGAGGGCCTCCGATCGGCTCCGCAGGTCCAGGTCATCCAAGCTCTTGGAGGATGCGGACGCGCCCTTCAGGATCGTGCGCAGCAGGTCGGCCTCGATCGGTTGGCCCTGTCCCTGCAGGATGGTCGCTCGTTCGAGCACGTTCCTCAGTTCGCGCACGTTGCCGGGCCACGTGTAGCTGCGCAGCTCGGCCAGGGCTTCCTCGCCGAGCGACGGGGCCGGCGTGCCGATGCGTGCTTGGATGCGGGCAAACAGCTCCTGTGCGATTTCGCCGACGTCCTCGAGGTGGTCGCGCAGGGGAGGCATCTCGATCGGGAAGACGTTCAGGCGGTAGTAGAGATCCCGTCGAAAGTCGCCTGCCTCCACCCGGGCTGCGAGGTCCTCGTTGCTCACGGCGATGATGCGAACGTCCATCTTGCGCGTGCGCGAATCGCCGACGACCTGGTACTCGCCGTTCTCCAGAACACGGAGGAGTTTGGCCTGAACGTCGGGCGCCAGGGTCTCGATCTCGTCGAGGACGAGCGTGCCGCCTTCCGCCTCCGCGAGGCGTCCGTCCCTGTCGGCGTGGGCTCCGCTGAAGGCCCCGCGCCGGTGGCCGAAGAACTCGCTCTCGAACAGGCTCTCGGGGATCGCGGCGCAGTTCACCTGGACCAGCGGCCCCTGGACGCGGCCGCTCTTGGCGTGGATGCCCGCGGCCACCAGCTCTTTGCCCGTGCCACTCTCTCCGGTCACGAGCACGGTTGCGTCCGTGGGGCCGACCTGCTCGATGAGGCGTCGAACCTGGGCCATGGGGGCGGAGGTCCCCGCCAGGGCGCGTTCCTCCCGCTGCTGCGCCATCGCATTCCGCAGGCGTTGGACTTCGTCCAGCAGTCTGCCGTGCTCCTGAGCCCTGCGCAGAACGAGAATCAGCTGTTCGGCGTCGACGGGCTTTTGCACGAAGTCGTAGGCCCCGGCCTTCATGGCCGCCACCGCTTCATCCACGGTGCCGTGCCCGGTCAGCATGATCACCGGGGTCGAGGAGCCTTCCATCCCGCGCAACAGCTCGAGTCCATCGCGTCCGGGCATACGCAGGTCGGTGAGCACGACGGAGACGGACTCCTGGGCGAGGAGGGTCTCGGCTCGATCCACGGACTCGGCGGTGAGGGCCTGGATACCGTGGACACGAAGCACTTCGACGAGCGAATCACGGACGAACTCTTCGTCCTCGACGATCAGAACCAGATCAGGTTGGGCCATCCGTTGCCTCCGATCCCGAGGGTGCGCCGTGATCCTCGAGCGGCAGGCGCAGTCGGAAACGTGCGCCTCCCCCAGGCCGGTTCTCCGCCAGCAGCTCGCCGCCGTGGGATTGCAGGATGCCGTACGATACGGCCAGTCCCAGGCCCGTGCCACCGGTGCCGGTGAAGAACGGTTCGAAGATCCGTTCCAGGTGCGCCTCGTCGATGCCGGGGCCGTCGTCCTCGACGGAGAGCTCCGCCCAGCTCGAGTCCTTGACTGCGGCGATGCGAATGTTGCCGCTGCCTTGGATGGCCTGGCCGGCGTTGAGGAGCAGATTCAAGAGGACCTGTTCGAGCTTGCCCTCACTCCCCGGCACGGAGAAGGGAGGGTCCAACCCCTCGACGACGATGCTGGCCTGACGCAGCCGGGGAGACCAGCGCGCCATCGAGACCGCCCGATCGACGACGCTCGCCAGATCGGCCCGGCCCGTGCCGCCATCGGAGCGCGCGAAGTGAAGCAGGTCCCCGACGATGTCGCGGATGCGGTCGAAGCCGGTGCGCAGGCGCTCGAGATAGCGCTTGCGGCTCTCGGCCGTCGATTCCGGATTCTCGAGCAGGGACAGGTAGTTGCCGATGCCCTCCAGCGGGTTGTTGATCTCGTGGGCAACGCCGGCGGTGAGCAGTCCGAGGGAGCTCATGCGTTCGGTGACCCGGGCACGGCGCTCCATCTCTCGCTCCCGGGTGCGGTCGGTCAAGCACACCTCGATCAGCTGCTCTCCGCCGTACGCGAGGGCGATGCAGCGAGCGTCCAGATCGAGGAGCTCTCCGCTTCGACTGCGCAAGTGCAGCCCCGGGACGTTGTGGGCCACACCCAGCTCCCCGGCGGCGCTGGCCATGCCCGCGCGGAGCCTTGCTGCTCCGTCGCCTTCCAGGGACTCCTCCAGGGACGTCAGGGCGCTGTCCTGCGCGGCGTCGAGCCCCAGAACGTCCCGCGCCAGTGGATTGGAGTCGCGCAGCTTCTCTCCATCCGCCTCCACGATCAGGATCATGTCGGCGGCGGCCTCCATGAGAGCGCGCAGCTTGTCCGACTCCTCACGGATACGGACCAGGTAGCGCTCGGTTTCGCGAAGCCGGGTGGCGCGCAGGCTCGTGCGGACGAAGTAGGCGCTGCCCAAGGCGATGGCCGCAAGGACGAGCAGGGTGCGCATCCCGGTGCGCAAGGCCTCCTTGCCGAGCGCACCCGTTGCGAGGCGCAGGGAGTCCAGCGGCACCGCGCTGACTACCAGCGAGGCGGGTTGGGATCCTGTGGGGCGGGACAACAGAACGGCGTCTTCCCGACGGATGCGGGCGGTCCCCTGCAGGATCGGCGCGAGGGTATCGGCGTCGAGCAAGGACTCGACGCGTTCGGGAGAGTGGGGGACGGTCGGGGGCCCGGGCGAGAAGAGCCGTCCTTCCGGATCCAGGAGGCAGCTTGTGATGCCCGGTATCGGCACGAACTCGGACAGGGCATGCAGGATGGGAGCCGCGTACACCGTGACGACGACCAGCCCCAGGGCGCCGCGGTCCTCGACCGCCGTGACGTAGTGAAAAATCAGGCGGTCGGCCTCGGCGACCTCGACGCGGGCGCGGTCGTGCATGAGGCGCGAGACCGACACCTGGCCAGGACTGGCCCCGCGGGCGAGATCGAGGATCTCCCCTTGGGGGGAGGTCGCGAGGAGGTCGTCCGGCAAGGCGGCGATGCCGGTGGTCATGCGTTCGCAGCGGTAGACCTCGTAGCCGCTCGGATCCAACAGGCAGATGCGGTCGATCTCCGCAAAGGATGCCAGGTAGGGCAGGAGCAAGTCGCGCGCGAGCGCTCGGTTCGGTTCCGAGGGGTCGCGCAGGAGTGCGCGCACGAAGGGCGTGCGCGCCAGGTGAGCCGCGTGCCGGTTGCCCTCGCCGAGCCGCTCCTCGAGGATGCGGCCCAGGCCCTCTTGCTCCCGGTCCACGAAATCGAGCAGGTCCCGCTCCTTCTCGTCCCGGTGAGACCTGAGCTTCTCCACGGCGGAGACCACTTCGAGCGAGCCGAGCCCGAGGAAGAAGATCACCGGTAACAACAGTCGTGCGCTCACCTGGGTGACCTCGCGTCGGGCCTCCAGGGGAGACCGTGACCCATGGATTGTCTTCTCTGGATCGTGGCCTCGACAAGGGGCGGCCGGCGGAAAACCCCGAATCGGCCTCGAGGCGCGGTGCCCGTTCGCCTCCGTCGCGCTGGCTGGCCTAACGCTCCTGGTTCGAGGTGGGAGCCATGCGCTTTCTCTGCGCGAGGGAGAGCACCTGGCTGAACTCCCGCGGGATCGACACCTCGGGGCCGAACAGGTGTCCCGCCAGGACCTCGGTCAGCTTGCGGGCGCCGTGGATGTTGAGGTGGTTGTGGTTGTAGAACAGGTGGTCGTCCTTGCTGATCGGGGCGTAGTAGCCGTAGTTGACGTAGGGGATGCCGTATTCCCGGATCAGGTTGCCCAGCCACTCGACGAAATCGCGATCGGCTCCCCTGGCCGCGTTTTGATAGATGCTGGGAGGACGGTACTGGGTGATGTGGACCGGTCCGGAGAAGCCGTAGATCTGGACCCCGGCCTCTCGTGCGGCCTGGAAGGCGGATTCGATGTCCGCGCGCGCCTCTTCGAGCGTATGGACGCGGTCTTCCTCCTCGATCTTCTCGACCCTGGGGCCGTCACCGAGGACGCGGTGAATCGGAATCTCCCAAGGCCTCAGGTTACGCTTGAAGGTCTCCGGGACGTCGTAGGTCTCCGAGCGGAGAATGTGGTAGTAGTCCCAGTAGACCTCCATGAACCCGTCTTCCCGGTAGCGCGGGTTGCGGGGCGTGACGAGCGTTTCGATCCAGCGGTGGAGGGGACGCTTTTGATAGGGCAGGAGGTTCTTCGCGACGGTCGTCAGGTAACTTCCGTAGGGATAGCTCTGCAGCTCGAAGCACGGCGATGCCAGGATGCGGGCGTTGGAGGCCCACAGCATCTGCTCCTTGGCCTGGAGCCCGAGCGTCCAAAGGATTGCCTTGGGACGAATACGGGGCAGGATGAAGTCGCGAACGGCGATGGCCTGCATGTGCAGGTCGGTTCCGGCCATTCCGAAGTTGTAGGTGCGCAGGCCGTGCCCCTCGAGAACATCGGGATCGATGCTGTTGAGGGCCTGGGAGTGGCCCACGACGAGTAGATCGATCTCCCCTTTGGCTGCGAAGCGCGTAACTTCGGTGTACTTCTGGCTCGTGATGTCGAAGCCGAAGAACGTCGGCGAGTTGAAGTCACGCCAGGACAGCCAGCCCTGCACCGA
>JAUIEE010000579.1 GCA_030428965.1 bacterium
GTTTCGTCAGTGTCGAGGACCGACAGGGCGAGCGAGTTCAGAGTTGGACTAAGAACGGCGGCGTGGGGTTGACGGACAAGGGCTTGCTGGTTCATATGAACTCCGACGGGACGGCCAGTCAGATCCGCTTCAACCTGACCGAGCCCGTTCACCTGGTGTCCAGCGGTTCCACCGACGTCTACCTGCCGGACCCGGGCAACCACTCGGTTCGTCTCGTGCGACTCGACGGATTGGCCAGCTCGGCCACGGTCATGGGCACCGGGGCCGCCGGCTTTGCCGATGGTGCCTTGGGCGTGGGTCAACTGGACACGCCGACGGGCATCAGCCTCGCCTGCGACGGCACCCTGTGGCTGAGCGAGCTTGGAAGCGGCGCCGCCGGCGGTCATCGCCTGAGGGCCCTGCGGCTGGGCGTCGGTGTCTTCGGCGGCCTCGAGGGCACCCTGTCGACGGCGGCGGGCGACGGCAGTGCGGCCACGGTCGAAGGTGTCGGCGAGCTGGCCAGCCTGTGGGCCCCGGACGGGGCCTGTGCGGTGCGCTCCTCGGGGGGAGCGGAACAGGTCTTCTGGGTGGACTCCGCAAGCGGGGTGCTGCGCCGCTACGACGTCGCCACCGGCCTGGTCGACTGTCCGCTGGATCCGGCCTGCGTGCCCGGCGGTCTCTTCAGCGCCTCGGGTTCGTTCTCCCTGGCCGTGCTGGGAGACGTCCTGTACGTGCTCGACGCCGGGGCCGGGATGCTCTTTCGGGTGACCTTCTGATCGGTCTCGGGCGGGGTTTCTCCCGTCTTTGCGCTACGAAAGCCCCCGAGTTTGCCCCCTTGGGCCAACGGAGGTGAGCGTCCCACGACGGCGCCCGCTAGAATCCTCGCCCATGAGCGAATCCGATACCCTGGCCTCGTCCGTCCGCGAAGTCACCCCCCGGGCCATCGTCCTCGGCATCCTGGTGGGGCTGGTGATGAGCGTCGCGAACGTCTACCTCGGCCTGTTCGCCGGAATGACCGTCAGCGCCTCGATCCCGGCGGCCGTGGTCTCGATGGGGCTCCTGCGCGGCATCCTCAAGAGCGGGACGATTCGCGAGAACAACATCGTCCAGACGATCGCCTCCGCGGGGGAGTCCCTGGCGGCGGGCATCATCTTCACCATGCCGGCCCTGGTCATCGCCGGGGTCTGGAGCGACTTCGATTTCTGGGTCACGACCCTCGTCTCGGTCACGGGCGGCATGCTCGGGGTGCTCTTCATGATCCCCTTGCGCAAGCCGATGATCGTGGAGGACAAGGAGCTGACCTACCCCGAGGGGGTGGCCTGCGCCAAGGTGCTCAACGCCGGGGAAGAGGGCGGAGCGGGGATGAAGCTCATCTTCGGTGCCCTCGGCGTGGGGGCGCTCATCAAGGTGGCCGCCGAGGCGGTGTCCCTGATCGCGGCCGAGGTGAAGTGGAAGTTCGCCCTGGGCAAGGCCCATTTCTTCACGGGCATGCTGGCCGCCCCGGCCCTGATCGGGGTCGGCTTCATCGTCGGCATGAACATCGGAACCCTGGTCTTCATGGGGGGCGTGATCTCCTGGGTCCTGGCCGGGCCTGTGCTGACCAGCATCGACTACCAGGGGATCCTGGTGGATTCCGACCCCGAGGCCATCTACGGAGCCGTCAAGCCCCAGCTGCGCATGCTGGGGGTCGGTGCCATGATCGTGGCCGGTCTGTGGTCGATCTACATGATCCGCAACGGGATCGTGCGCGGGGTCCAGGAGACCGTCGGGGGCTATCGCTCCTCGATGAAGTCCACCGTGCGTCCCGAGCGCACCGAGACGGACATGGAGGGCAAGTGGATCCTGCTGCTGCTGGCGGCCACGGGGGTCGTGATCCTGGGCCTGTACCACCACGTGACCGGGGCCATCGGCGTCTCGATCCTGGCGGTGATCGTGATCCTGTTCATCTTGAGGCGCACGCCGTGGAGCGAACGCTTCTTGATAACCTCGCTCTCGCTCATCGTCGGCGGCGCGCTGGGCAACCTCATCGACCGCATCGCCTACGGATGGGTCATCGACTTCATCGACTGGCACTGGTACGACTCCCACTGGCCGACGTTCAATATCGCCGACGCGTGCATCAGCGTCGGCATCGCCTGCATGGCCGTCGACATGATCAAGAAGAGCTTCGAGAAGGACCCCGAGGCGGAGGCCGCCAAGGGTGACGAGAGAGAAGGCGCGGACAAAGACGACGAGGACGACGAGAAAGCCAAAGACAAAGACAAAGACAAAGACAAAGAAGCCTGACCCATGTCCCCTGCCCTGAAGGCGGC
>JAUIEE010000111.1 GCA_030428965.1 bacterium
CCGAAAGCGCCCTCTCGTGGAAGAGAGGTATGCCGGCTCCCTCGAAGGTCAGGGACGTTCGCTCGATGGCCAAGCGCGGAAACAAGAAACCGCCTTCCTCGTCCGTGGTCACCGACAGGGGCGTTCCCGGACCCTCCTGAAGCCAGGAAAGCTCGCCGGGATCCAGGTTGCGCTTGGGCCGCACGCTCACCCCCACCAGAGGCTCTCCACCGAGGGACAGGAGGCGCCCTTGCACGTGGTCCTGGGGACTCTCGTCCTCGAGCACGAGCTCGATGTCGGCGCTGCCCGCCTCCACGAACATGCCCTTGGCGCACAACAGGCTCGAGAGATCGAACACGGCCAACTCGTACGCCCGCGGCAACAGGCCTTCCAAACGGAAACGCCCCTCTTCGTCCGTCGTGCTGCGCTCCCCGTGCCGCGGCTCCCCCAGGCCGCCCCCGAGTACCTGCTCCACGTTGACGTCGTAGCGAATGGCCGTCTCGCCGATTAGCTTCGACTCCTTCCCGAACGGAGTCAGATCCCGCGCCCAGACCGCAACCGATGGCAGCGGCCGCCCTTCTGCATCCACCACCCGTCCCTCGATGGCCAGAGGCGCAGCGCCCAGCTCGAGCACGACGGGTGACGGCGAGGATCGCAGCTCGAACTCGAGCTTGCCGGGCATGTGCCCGGCCTTGAGGGCCAGGAGCTCGACCCGCTCGCCGGCGTCCGCCAGCTGCAGCCGGAACTCCCCGTTTTCGTCCGTGCGCTGAATCACGCCGCCGGCGGAAACCTGCGCAGCGGGGACGGGCTGCCCCGAAGGGTCCACGACCTGGCCCCAGACCGCGGGCTCGTCCAGCGGACGAACCAGAACGATCCGCAGCTCGAAGTCGGCACTCCGGGTCAGATCGACCACGGCCTGCTCGAAGTCGCGGTGCTGAACGCGCAGGAAGACGCCGTCGCCACCGGACACGTCGTCCAGGCGAAAGCTACCGTCGAGCGCGCTCTCGGCCTGCCAGCCATCGGGATGAGTCCAGTAGTTGCGCGCGACCGCCAGCCTGCGATAGAGCCCGTTCTTCAGCTCGACGGAGACACGAGCCCCCTCGACCGGTCGACCGACCTCGTCGACGACGTGTCCGGCGAAGCTAAGCCGGGGTCCGACGACGATGGGCGTCTCGGTCCCGTCCCCGGCCGGGTGGCCCGGGACGAGGGTGACGAAGGCGGGATCCTCGACGACCAAGGCCCCCTCGAGGGATCCGACGTGCTCGAACAGGAACTCACCGCCCGAGTCCGTCGTCGCCAGGACCTCTTCGTCGGGTTCCCCATCGCGCCAGCGCACCTCGAGGCCGGCGAGGGTCCTGAGGTCGAGGTCCATGACCTTGCCGTGCACCGGCCGAGCCGAGACAAGAGGCCCTGGTTCGATCTCGGCGCTCGCAGCCCGAGGAGCGTCCGGCCTGTCCGAAGGAACGGGTCGCGCGAGCTCCTCGCGCTCGGACCCTTCCGAAGCCCGCACCAGCTCGGCCCGGGAACGAGGTCGTTCCTCCGCGGCACGGGACTCGGAAAGGGACGGGGTCGAAAGCGCGGGCTCGGAGTCCTGACGAACCCAAACGCCGTAGGCCAGACCGGCCGCCGCCATCGAAGCAAGAGAGATCTTGAGGGTGGTACCCATGGCGATGCCTCCCAGGGAGCTCGCAGGGAGTCCAGGACTGAGCTCGACCCATGGGGTCAGCAGGGCGAGCCACGCCTGGCGGTCGCCGCCGTACTCTCCATCGAGTTTCGAGCGCAGGCGTTCGAGGCCGCGTTGCTCGCGGTCGTGGGCGGTCGAAGTCGACACGCCCATCTCCCTGGCCACTTCGCGCAGCGGACGCTCACGGAAGTAACGCAGGAAGAGCGTCGTCCGCCAGGGCTCCTCGAGCTCGATCAACGCGTCCGCCAGGCTGCGCTGCAGCCCGACCTCCTCGACCAAGGCGGCTGCCGAAGGCAAGGCCTCGGCCTTGGCCGCCCGGCGCTCGCGTGCCTTGCGCCGGTTCTCGGTCCGGTAGAACTGCCTGGACAGATGGACCAGCACCCCACCCAACCAGGACCGCCGGCTGCGGACGTGGGGGTTTTCGAGGGCGGCCACCCAGGCGTCCTGCACGAGGTCTTCGGCCAGGTCCGGGTCGAGCACCAGCTTGCGGGCCAGCCTGCGACACCAGTCGTTGTCGGCCAGCAGTGCGTCGAAATCGAAAGCCATGGACTCCGGAATTCTAGAAGCCCGAACCGCGCCCTCCGCACGACTGCGAAAGAACACCGCGGCTCGAGTAGAAGGGAGTTGCCGCGCCCCTCGGCATTTCCGGTGGGAAAGGGGAGAAATCAGCCGACTCTCCACCCCGGCTCCCGTCAGTAGGCAAAGACGTCGATCTTCTCGACCACCATCATCGGGTCCGCATTCCAGTCGAACAGCAGCACTTCCCGCTCGGTCTCGTCGCGCTCGATCCAGCGCAGGGCGATGCGGTGGTTCTTGTCCGCGAGCAGCCTCAGGACCGTGGGTTTGCCCTCCCACAGCCCGGGGCGGGTACGTCGAACGGGCAGCCGGCGCGCCTCGCCCCCCTCCTCGGTGTCGTCGTGGTAGTCCACCAGGAAGCAGCGCTGAGGATCGAGGCCCGAGCCGCGGAAGTGGATCACGATGGTCCACTGCTCGTTGGCCGTCTTCGACTCGAAGCCCTCCCAGCGGTTGACCGTGGCCACTTTCCACTGGGTCGTGCCCTGGGGGGCCTGCGAATCGACCTCGGACTGGGCTCCGGGCCCCTCGATCTGGACCTCGACCATCGGCTCCCGGGTGGTCCCGGGGGCCGGGTCCGGCGCCGAAGGGTTTTCCTGGCCACAGGCCAGGAGGGGGATCGAAAGGGCGAGCGCGAGCCGTGTACGCATAGAAAAGTCCATTCCGTCGTGTCCCAAACCCCTTGAAGCGTGGGCCTTGGGGCTCCAGGAGGTCCCGATCCCCTCCCCTGCCCGGCCGAAGCCCCATTAAACGGTTATAGTAGGGCGTCAGCGTGTACCCACGGCCCATTTCTGCCCGTATGAAGCGGCTCAATCCCAGAATCCTCACCCTGCTTGCCCTCGCCACCTCCACGGTCCCCAGCGTCTGGGCCCAGGCGCCCGTGATCGACGTTCCGGGCTCCGGCGGCTTTCCGATCCACGCCGAAGTGCTGGGCACCGTGACCGACCTCACGCCCCGTGGGAACGGTGACATCCTGTACTGCACGGAAGAGGGTCACGTCGGCACGTTTCAGAGCGACGGCTCGACGACGCTGCTCGCGGACGCCGCCAGCGGCCCCTTCCCGTTCCCCTTGCGCGGGATCGTCGAAACAGCCGCGGGCGACGTTGCGGTACTCGACCGGGAAGGGCACATCTACACCCTGGTCGGTGGCGGGACGCCCGCCGTTCAGACGTACCAGGACATCCACATGATCCAGGACGCGACCGACATGGTCGTGGACGCGGGCGGCAACTTCATCATCACCAGCGACACACCCAGCCCGGGTGTGCGCGGCGTGAACTGGATCAGCCCCGACGGCATGCGCTGGGCCTACCTGGTCGTGGAGAACGCACCGGTTTCCCTCGCCAACGACCCGGTGACGGGTGGAATCCTGGCCTCGGACGAAGAGGGCACCGGCTCCCTGCGCCTGATCGACACGTCGAACAAGACCTACCCGTCCGCAATCCTCGAGGAGTTGACCGCCTACGGGTTTGACTCGGACCGCGAGGAAGGTGATCTGGCCGTGGACCTGTATGGCAACGTGTATGCCGTGGCCCAGGGCACGGTCTTCCGCTTCAACCGGGCCTCGGGAACGACCACCGTGCTCGGGCAGGGCTTCGCCCAGCTGAGGGCCGTCGCCATCGGCGACGCGAGCGGCAACGCGCCCTCGCGCTCGGACAAGGGTGCCAGCCTGTACGTCGCCGAAGGCTCCAACCCCACGCGAATCGTCGAGATCCCCGGCGTCGACATCGGGGCCTCGACCACGGTCGTGGACCTCGGCACCGTGCCCAACCGCGGCCAGCAGCGCCTGTTCTTCACGGGCGGTCGCGTCTACGACCTGGCCCTCGACAACGCTGGCGACCTCCTGATCGGCGGCGACCTGTGGGGCTCGAACCCCTCGGTGCGCCGGGTCGACACGACGAACTTCTCGATCTCCCTGATCGCCAACTCGAGCAACGGGATCTCGGGCCGCATCGAGGGGATCGCCGTGGCCGCGGACGACACCATCTTCGCCGTGACCATCGATGGCGTGATCCACCGCATCCGGGAGAACCCGCTCTCGGTCACGACGATCTTCAGCGACCCCATGAACCAGATCACGGCCGCCAAGGATCTGGTGCTCAAGGACGACGGCACCCTGTTCGTCGGTGACCGCGAGGGCTTCGGTCCTGGCGAGGTGCTCTCCATCTCGAACGGCGTGGCCACCACGGTCCTGGATCGCTCCGAGGCCAAGGGCCTGACCGCGCACCCCCTGGGTGCTCAGCTCTTGAGCTCCCAGTGGAACGACGTGGGCTTCTGCGGGTCGATCCTCTCGATCCCGATGACCGATCCCGGCAACTGGAGCTTCGTGCCCGGGTTCGAAGGCCTGAACTACTCCAACGCCGTGGCCTGGTCCGACGGGGATATGGTCGGCGACGCCATGGGCAACATCTACACGACGTCCGAGGACGACTGGCGGACGGTCAAGTGGAACCCGACCGACCAGCGCTACGAGATCGTCGGCTCGAGCTACTTCAACCATCCCTCCGGGCTCGTCATCACGAACTCCTCCGCCGGGTCCGGCAGCACCACCGGTTGGAGCCTGTACATGAGCGAGTTCGACTTCCTGTGGGAGATCCCGGACGCCGCTCCTCCCGGCCGCACCACCGTCGCCTGCCCGACGCAGATCACGACGACCAGCGCGCCCCGCGGCTTCTTCCCGCGCGGCGACGTCCCCAGCGCGGTCATCCCCGACCCCGAGGGCGCGGGCCTGCTCGTCACCACCGAATCGAGCCAGCTGGCCCGTTTCCTGCCGGCGACCGGCTCGGTCGAGGTCCTGGCCGACAGCCTCGATGGCCTCTCCGGCGAGCTCGTCGCCCTGGCGGCGACCCCCTCCGGCAGCGTCGTGGTCGCCAACCGCGAAGGTGTGCTCTTCGACGTCGACCCCGGAACGGGGTACTCGGTCGAAACGCTCTACGACGGCGAAGGCCTCGGGGACGTGACCGGACTGACGATCGACGCCCAGGGCTCCGTCCTGGTCCTCGACCGAGACCCCGCCGCTCCGACCTCGCGCCTGTTCCGCTTCGACGGCTCCACCCTCGAGTGGATGGCCCACACCAACCGCGGCCTCAAGCCGGCCATCGATCCTCTCACCGGCGAGGTGTTCGTCACCGAGCGCGGCAACCCCACCGACGGTGGCGGTGAGATCCTGCGGGTGGACGCGTCCCAGTCTCCGGCGGCGACCGGCCACCTCGCCCTCGCCCGTTTCGAGACCTTCTCCTTCGGCGACGGAGACGGGGACCTCACCTTCGATGCCCAGGGCAACCTGTACCTGACGGCGGGCGACACCCAGTGGGTCGAGAAGATCGACCGGGCGACGGGAGAGCGCACGCGCCTGGCCGCCTACCTCGAGGACCTCAAGTCCCTGACCCTGGCCCCCGCCAGCGACGGTCAGGGCGGAACCAACTTGTACGCCCTCGCCGGCTGGGTGATTCACGAGATCGAGCTGGAAGGAGTTTCCCCGGCTCCCCTCGCCCTGCTGCGCCCGGACCAGGCCAAACCGGCCGACCTGCGGGTCGTGGGTCGGGCCGCACCGGGCGCCACGGTGCAGGTCATCGCGCAGAGCCCCGAGCACGCCGGCAAGCTCTACCTGATCGTGCCCACGCTCCAGGGCAAGAGCCCGGGGCTGGCCCTTTCGGTCTTGCGGGACGGGAGCGACACGCGGGTCATCCCGAACAACTCCATGCTGCGCTGGAAGTCGCAGCTGGCCATGGGAACGCAAGGTTTCCTGGGCTTCCTCGACAGCTCCGGGCGCAGCCGAGCCGATACAGCCCTTGTGATCCCCAACGATCTCTCGATCCTGGGTTGGAACACCTTCCTCGACCTGTCCTGGGTCGTCATCGACAGCCAAGCACAGAACCGAATCGCCAAGGTGGGTGGCACCGCCCAGCTCTACCTCGGCCAATGAGATGACCGACCAGCCGCTAGAGTCGGCCCCCCAACTGGTACGGCTCAAGAAGCGCTTGGGCCGGATCCGTCGTAAATTCGCCCTCGACACCTACGACATCTTCGCCAAACAGGTCGGCGCCGGGCACGAAGAGTTCGAGCCTCCGCCGGCCTATCGATTCGCCTGGGCGACAGCGGAAGACGTCGAGCGTTGCAACCCCTACCACACCGAGCTCGACGCCCAGGAGCGACGTGAAGGGGTCGATCGGCTGGGCCTCGACCACCGCGCCGTCTTCGCCTTCTACGCCCAGACACCGGTCTTCACCATGTGGATGAACCCGCGCAACATCCACGTGCCGGGCATCCTCAAGCGCCGCCTAGGCCCCGGGCAGGTCTTCATCTACAAGGCTTTCACCAGCCCGGACCACCGTGGCAAGAGCCTCTACAAGGCGGGCATGGCCTTCGTCCTCTCCTACCTGGCTCGCAAGGGGATGGCCGAGCTCGTCGGGTACGCCCACGTGAAGAAAACCATCTCCCGCAAGGGACTCGCGGCCCTGGACTTCGACTCCCGTGGACGCTTTCACCACCTGCAAGTCCCCGGCTGGCAGCACACCTTCGTCTCCCGGGAGCTCGCCGAGAACTTCCCCGAAGCCCTGGCTCCGTCCGAGAACGTTCTGAAGGCCCAGAAAACGATTTCCTCCCGCTCCGCCTAGGAGCGCGACGGCCCTGGTCCGAAAGGGGGCATTTCGACCCCCAACCCCCAAGCTTCGAGGGGCTCCTGCCGATAGCTCCCGGACCGCTTCCATCCCCTGGAAGGACACCTCCGCAGGCCTGGACGACGCCACCTGCGTTAGGTTCTACTCCCGGCTCATCAGGGAAGACGGCCCTAGCCCCCAGCAGTCCCCGTGAACTCTACAGTCAGGTCGATTCTTCTCGTCGCTCGCACCACCACCCTGGTCGCCTTCGTGACCGGTGGGATCCGCGCCGCGAACGAATTCCTCTCCGTGCGCTACGTGCGCGAGTTCCAGGCCGGGCCCGAATCGAGCCTGGGGGAACGCGGCATCGCCATCGCCCAGGCCGCCGCCCTGGAGGGGCTGGGCTTCGGAGCGGTCGCTCTCGTCCTGGGCCTGTTCGCCGCCGCCCTGGCGGCCTGGGCCCCGCGCAGGAGCTCCACCAGCTTCGAGCAACGCTTCAGCTCGGCCTGGATCCTCGGGGCCGCGGCCTTCTTCACCTGGGCGACCCTCGGAACCTACGTCGGTGAGGCAGCCCTGCCCTTCCTGGCGCCTCTCCCCCTGTTCCTCTTCAACCTGGCCGGCTTCACGGGCACCCTGTTCGTCTTCGGCCTCCTGAACGCCGTCGTCAAGCGCATCCCCGGCTCGGCTCGCCCCACCCCGGCCGCGGTCGCCCTGGGAACGGTCCTGGCCTGCGCCCTCGCCGCTCACCTCTCCCTGGGCATCATCGAGGGCGAGAGCGGGGGCTACCGTTCGCCCAAACGACTGGCCATGGCCGCCGCCTGCTTCCTGGTGGCCCTCCCGGCCGGCACCTTGATCGGGCGTGGACTGCAGCCGATCGTGCGCTGGTTCGAGGCACGCCTGGCCCAGGGACGCATGCTGCCCGTGGCCGTGACGCTGGGGTTGGGCGCCCTCCTGCTCGTCTGCGTGGCCACCTCCATCCCCACCCTGCAGCTGTCCGCGACGCCGGGCAAGGTCTCCTACAAGAAGCTCAGCTCCAGCGCCGAATCCGGCCCGAACGTCATCCTGGTGACGATCGATACGCTGCGTGCGGACCACCTGGGCTGCTACGGGTACGAGCGCCCGACCTCGCCCTTCCTGGACTCGGTCGCGAACGAGGGGGCCCTCTTCCTGGATCCCGTTTCGGCGGCCGCCTGGACCAAGCCGGCCACGGGCACGATCCTGACCGGCCTCTACCCCTCGCGCCACGGAGCCCTCTACCACGGCAGCTCCCTGCGACTGCCCGAAGGCAAGACCACCCTGGCCGAGGCCTTCCGCAACCAAGGCTTCGCCACCGCCGGCTTCGTCACGAACCCCAACATCAAGAAGGTGTTCGACTTCGACCGGGGCTTCGACGAGTTCTTCGACTCGCCGGTGGAAGACACGGTCACCTTGGCGGCCATCCGCTCCTCCTACTTCGGCGGCATCCTGATGGACCTCATGCGCCATCAGTTCAACTGGAAGTACGAGAACGACGTGCTGCGCATGAACCGCCACATCGTCCCGTGGCTGCGGGAGAACAAGGACCAGCGCTTCTTCCTCTACCTGCACTACATCGATCCGCACATCCCCTACTCGCCACCCAAGGCCTACCGCGAGGACTTTGCGCAGGATCACGGCCTCAAGCTCTTCAATGAGCGCAAGAGGCTCGTGGCCCAGGACCTGTACGACGGCGAGATCCGCTACACCGACGACGGTCTGCGCGCACTGGTCGACGAGCTCAAGGCCCTCGACCTGTGGGAGAACAGCCTTTTCGCCGTCACCTCGGATCACGGGGAAGAGTTCTTCGAGCATGGCGTGCTCGGGCACGGCTTCTCCCTGTACCAGGGCGTGGTCCAGGTCCCGCTGATCGCACGCGGGCCGGGGGTGAAGCCAGGCACCAAGGTGCAGGGTCCCGTGCAGATCGTCGACCTGGGCGCCACCCTCCTGGACCTGGCGGGCCTGGGGATCTCGGAGCTCGGGGACGGAACCTCCTTCGCAGGCCTGGCCCGTGGAGAAGCGCGCGGTCCGCTGCAGCCCTACTTCATCGAGAACGAGTTCGGCCAGGACCACGCCGACAACCGCAGCTTCGTCTTCAACGGAATCCGCGAGGGACCGTGGAAGTTCGTGTTGACCGAGCGCAACCAGTTCTTCCCGCCCGAGCGCCACGGCCGCGAGGCGCTCTACAACCTGAACCGAGACCCCGAGGAGCAGTACAACCTGTTCCACGAGGAGGAGTACCGGGACGTGATCGAGAGCCTGCTCGGACGCCTCAAGCATCACTCCGAGTTCCTGGTGGAAACCGGCTTCCGCGACATCAAGCCCGCTGCCCTCTCACCCGAGGTCGAGCAGAACCTGCGGGCACTGGGCTACTGACCCTGGACGAGCATGACCGCACCGCTCCTCACCTTCACGATCGACGTGGAAGAGGACATGCCCCGCTGGGAGATCCAGCCCCGGACGAGGCTCGAGAACCTGCGATCGCTTCCGGTCTTGGCCGACCTCTGCCGGGAGTACGACGTCCGCCCGACCTACCTCTGCACCTACCCCGTCGTCGCGGACCCCGCATCGGCCGACATCCTGCGTGGGTTGAGGGACCAGGGTGATTGCGAGATCGGCACCCACCTGCATCCCTGGAACACCCCGCCCTACCGCGGGATCCCCGGCAGCGATGCCGACGAGCAGAGCACGGCCTACTACCTCTCGGCCCTCGGGCCCGAGCTCTTCCGCGACAAGCTCGAGGTCTTGCACGAGAAGGTGAGCGAGGTCGCGGGCAAGGAGCCCGTTTCCTTCCGGGCAGGTCGTTACGGAATCGACTCGGCCACGCTGGCCGAGCTCATCCCCCTCGGCTATCAGGTCGACACCTCGGTCACGCCCCTGGCCGACCACAGCGGCGACGGCGGCCCCGACTTCCGCAGCGCGCCCCAGCTCCCGTACCGCCCCGACCGGGACGACGTCCGCCGCGTCGGAGATCTCTCCATCCTCGAGATCCCCGTATCGATTGCCCTGACCCGCTCCTTGCCGCGCATCGCCAACCAGCTCTACGTCCACATGCCCCGCCGCACCCGCCTGCGCGGGTTGCTCTCCAAGGACTACCTGGGTTGGGTCGACTACGCCTGGCTCTACCCCGCGCGCTTCGGGGTGGATCTCATGCAGAAGGCGGCCCTCACCCTGAAGAAGCAGGAGACGCCCGTCTTCAACGTCTTCCTGCACTCGAGCGAGATCCTCGCGGGCAAGGCAGGCCGCATCGAGAGCGGTCAGGATGCCGAGGACTGCCTGGCCCGCATCCGGGGCATCCTGTCCTTCTGCAGGGAGCGCTTCGGTGCTCGCCCGGCCACCCTGGCCGAGGCTGCTCGTGAGCTGCGGCCCGACTTCGGCCTCGAGAACCCCGCTCCGGCGTCATGACCATGGAAGCCGGGAAGGATCTCCGCGCCGAGCCCTGGGAGGGGCTCTCGGGCCTGCTCGCGAGCGAACCGTTCTGGCAGGAGCTACGGCCGCGGATCCAGGGCGAGACCCTGTGCAACACGCCCGAGTGGGTGCTGGCCTACGCGCGCTCGTACCCTCCCGAGCAGGACCTCTTCGGTTGGCGCGTGAGCACCAAGGAAGGCCTTGGTGTGGGCCTGTTCGCCTTTCGCAAGGAACCCTCCCGGGGCAAGCTGAGCCTGTCCCGCGCCCTGTTCGCCCAGGACGGCAGCTTCGACTCCGATTACCTCGAACCGGCCGTTGCCCAGGGCTTCGAACGTGCTGCCTGGGAAACGGTGCTGGGGGAGCTCGCTCGCAAGAAGGGCATCGAGGCGGTGGTTCTCAGCTGCATCGATCCGAACTCGGCCTTCCTCGCCCACACCCGGGAGCTGCTCCGAGCGCAAGGAACCGAACCCCGCGAGCTCGAGGTCGGCTGCACCCTGGGCGAGTTGCCCGAGGACTGGGACACCTTCCTGAAGGGTCTCAAGTCACGCATGCGCAGCAAGGTGCGCTCCAGCCTGCGCACGGCCGAGTCCCGTGGAGCCGACTATCGCTGGTGCGACGACCCGGAGAAGCTCGAAGGGCATCTCGAGGGCCTGTTCGAACTGCACGCCATGCGCTGGCGGGAGCAGGGTGAGGAGGGCAGCTTCGCGGATCCGGCGCGCCGCTGCTTCTACCGCAACTTGATGCCCGTTCTGCTCGAGAAGGGCAGCCTGCGCTTCGCACGCGTGGAGATCGACGGACGGCCGGTCGCCTACCAGATCGGTGCCGTCCACGACGGTCGCTACTCCCAGATCCAGGAGGGCTTCGACACGGCCTTCACCAAGGACCGCGTCGGCATCGCCCTGCGAGCCTGGTTCATCCAGCGCCTGATCGAGGAGGGCGTGAGCACCTACGACTTCATGGCCGGCGTCGCGCGCCACAAGTCCGACTGGGGCGGGTCGGTCACGAACTGCGTGACCCTCGCGTTCCCCCTGCCCAAGCTGCGGGCCAAGATGGCCTACGGAGCCCGGGCCCTGCTGGATCGCTGGCGTTCCTAGGACGCCAGAGGCTCGAGCCTCACTGGGTCAACTTGCGCGGAACGCGCCCCTCCACGACCCACCCGATCGAGGTGCGCACCGTGCGCGCCAGACTGCGCTCGACGCGCGGCGAAGCCAGGAAGCGGACGGCGGCCAGCAGGGGCCACGTCCGGTCGGGATGGCCTGCCAGAGCTTCGGTCTCCTCGAAGGCGGCGAAGGTCGTCTTGATGGCGTGGGTGGTCACGATGGGCCGGACGGCCGGGTCGTTCAGGCAAAGCTCCTCGAGACGGTGCCGCAGGTCCTTCAGGGGCGTGCGTTGCCGCAAGAGCCCCAGGGTTCCCCCCACCGCACGCGCAACGTCGCCTTCCCCGACCGCGTCCACGATGTGCGCGGGTTCGAGGTCGATCGGCTGCGGGCCGAGCCGTTGCGACTCGGGCGCGTCCATCGCTCGGCCGGAGTGAACGAAGGCCAGGGCCTGGAACAGGAGGCGGTTCGCCTCGGGGTGGTCGAAGCGCTCGACGGCGTTGCGCACCGCAGAGGCGAAGGTGAAGCGATGGGTGGCCCACAGCCAGCCTTCGGCCACGTCGGGGTTGCGCTCGACCTCGAGGTCGAAGCGATAGAGCCGCCGGGCCGCGGCTCCGACCAGGGCCCGGGCGATGGCTGCGCGCTCCACTCCCTCACGCAGGGCGGTCCAGCAGGCCTGGAAAGCCTGCTCGATGGAACCGTCGAGGGCCGCGTCGCGCAGGGGCTCCGGGTCGAACTCCGTTCGTCGGCCCTTCGGGAGACGAAGCAACTCGTCCTCGATCTCCCCTTGTCGGCGTGCGTACCCGCTCCAGTAGGGCAGGGTGTCCTCCCGCGTCCCGAGCACGATGCCGTAGAGCAGGGAGCCCCAGATGGCCTCCGCGTGTTCGTCCCCCACGCGGTCGAGCAACTCCTGTCCCTTGACGAGGTAGATGAGCGGGTGTCCGAAGTCGAGGAAGTGATCGGAGAGCACGGCGAAGAGCCAGGCCTCGACCTCGGAGCGCGAAGCTCCCGCTGCGAACGCCCCTCGCAGGAGCCCTTCGGCTCGCTCGGCCTGCTCTTCTTCCACCGCGGCACGGATGGCGGCTCCGTAGCCTTCCTCGGGTCGATCCAGGGGCTCAGGTCGCGCGCGCGGGGCGAGGCGCTGGTTCGCCTCGCCGCACTGATCGATGACCGGGGCGATCGCCTCCATCGCCCGGGCCCCTTCCCGACGTTCCGCCACGCGGGCACAGTCGGCGGCCACGGGCAGGACGTGGGTCGTACCGTACTCCGCGTGCCGGGCGTCGTAGTGAGCGAGGTCCGCCAGGAGCTGCGCGGCCTCGTAACCGCCGTCCAGGAGACGGACCCCGTCCCGAACGGCGCGCCCGTTGTCGTAGCGAAAGAGCCCTTCCTCCAGGCTCTTCTTCCAACCGGGAAAGAAGCTCGAGGAAGGTGGCTGGGCCAGGTCCACCTCGACCTGACCGGCGCTCACCCGCAGGGGATAGGGCCGCACGCCCTCGCCACCGAGGACACAGCTGCCGTCGCGCACGTCGAACTTCCAGTTGTGCCAGGCGCAGGTCAGAAGGCCCCCCTTCACGTCGCCCTGGGCCAGTGGATAGCCCTCGTGGGGACAGCGA
>JAUIEE010000580.1 GCA_030428965.1 bacterium
CGCAGCCTGACCCAGCGTCTGGCCAAGATCCCCGCGGATACGATCCTGTATCCCGGACACCTCTACGACCCGCGGCCGTCAGCCCCCCTGGGGGAAGTGCGCGAGACGAACCCGGTCTTCCGCGCCCGGCGCGGACTCTAGTTGCTTGCCTTGAAGCTCCTCTCCGTCCAGGTCTCCGGGGTCCGAAACGTCGCGCACCGAGACAAGGCGGTCTCCACCGGGATCTTCAAGGACCCCGTTTCGAGGGCCTTGCAGCTCGGGCCGCTGGGCCTCGAGGGAGACGAGCAGGCCGACCTGAAGAACCACGGTGGGGTCGATCGAGCCGTGTACGCTTACACGATCGAGAACTACCGTTACTGGGCGCAGGAGCTCGGAAGGGACGACCTCGAGCCGGGGCAGTTCGGCGAGAACTTCACCGTCGAGGGCATGCTCGAGGAGGACGTGTGCGTGGGCGACGAGTTCCGGGTGGGAGCCGCCCGGCTGCAGGTGACCCAGCCAAGGGTGCCGTGCTTCAAGCTGGAGATGAGAATGAAAGAGGAGCGCTTCCTCCAGCCCTTCCTCCGGAGCGGCCGGACGGGCTTCTACCTGCGCGTGCTGGAGGCCGGAGTCGTGCGTGCGGGGGACCCCATCGAGAAGATCAGGGCAGATCCCCGGGCGATGTCGGTCGCCGAGGTGTGCGCGCTCTTCTACTTCGACCGCGGGAACCTCCCCGGTGCTCGTCGCGCGTTGGAGATCGAAGCTCTCTCCCCAGGTTGGCGAGAGGGATTCGAAGCCAGGCTTGCCCAGGCCTGATCGGGCTGCTGCCAGGCCCCCGAGCCCGATGCGCTGGGCCGCAGGCGCGATGGCCCCGGCGAGCCCCGATCGCGACGTTCTTGCCTAGCGGTCTTTCGCTTGCTCGCGCCAGGCGGCGAGCAGGTCGTGCTCCCGCTCGAGCTGCATGCCGTAGACGTTCCAGCGGTAGCTCTCGTCTCGCTCCTCGAAGTGCCAGTCGGCGGTCTCGACCATCGTCTCGGCGATGGGGCGGAACTTCATGCCCGCGGCCACGACCTTCGCGTTGGTGAAGTAGCTCTGGGCCTGGGTGGGCAGCCAGAACGGGAGCTCGACGAACGGCCGCACCCCGTTCTTCAGGAGGAAGGGCTCGGCCACCCAGGTGAACGCGCAGTCGGCGCCCATGGCGTGCTTGCACTCCTGGAGGAAGGCCTCCATGGTGAGCTTCTCGGGGAATCCGGCCGAGTTGTAGATGCCCGACTTGCCCTCGTCGCCGAACTCGACGCTGGCGATGCCCAGGTCGCGCACGTCCGTGAACTGGACTCCGAGGTCCTTGGGCTCGGGCGCCAGGACCTCTCCTCCCTGGGTGACGCGCACGACCCAGTAGGGGAGGCGGTCGGAGGGATCGTCACGCCCGGCGATGACCCCGGGCCGCAGGCTGGTGAAGCGTCCGGGGAAAGCCGCTTCGAACTCCCGTTCGCACAGGACCTTGAGGGGGCCGTAGTACTGGCCGCCGGCCACCTGGTACACCTCGGAGATGCGCCTGACGAGGCCGATCTTGTCCTCGGGAATCTCGAGGACGGGGGACTCTTCGTCGACCACCCCTCCCGTGCCCGGCGACGGAGCGTAGACCGAGCAGGTCGAGATCATGACGTAGTGACCGACGCCATCCCGCAGGACCTCGCCCATCTCGCGGGCGTGGGAAGGCAGGTAGGCGCTCGTGTCGATGGCGAGGTCCCACGTGCGGCCCGCGAGGGCCCGCAGATCCCCGGTGTCCCGATCGCCGACGAGCTTCTCCAGGTCGGGGTAGAGGCTCGGGTTGGAGCGGCCGCGGTTGAAGAGCGTGACCTCGTAGCCGCGCTCCAGGGCTGCATCCACGATGGCCGGGCCGAGAAAGCGTGTGCCGCCGACCACCAGCAGCGTCTTCTTCTCGCTGGTCAGCCCGGACAACAGGGGGGAGCCGAGGGCCATCGGCAGGGCCAGGCTGGCTCCCAGGAACTCGCGTCGGTTGCTCGTCTGCATGATCTCCTTCCTCGGAGCGGGCTACGGAGCCGGGGGGGCAACATTTCGGGCAACCTGGCACGGTGAACCCCCCGACCCGCGCGCAGGCTCGGCGCGGCCGAACGTCACGAGTGCGGCCTAGGCCCCGTTGCCCCAGAGGATCTCGCCCCCGAGGGGAGCGAGGATGAAGGTCACGGCAATGTAGCCCACGACCCACAGGCGGTTCCGGCTGGCCCGCAGGGCAAGTCTCTGGGGAATGCGCCGGACGGGCTCGAACGGAT
>JAUIEE010000112.1 GCA_030428965.1 bacterium
GCTCCTCGACCCGGTCCGGCGCCATGCAGACGAGGGCCACCTCGCGCGTGATCAGGCCGACCTCCCGCTGGGCGGGGATGATCGGGATCGTGACGCGCACCTTCCTCTCGAGCCGGAAGCCCTGCTCCACCAGGGCCAGGTCCAGTCCGACCTCGAATTCCCGTTCACCGCGATCGGACTCGGCCAGGCGGATCTCCTCGAACTTCAAGGGAAGGCTCTCTCCGAGCTGGGCCAGGATCTTGGAGGGTCCCGATACGTCCAGGGTCGGTGGGGTCAGGGCGATCTCCTCGTGCTTGACCTCGAAGCGCGGGTTGAGCCCGGACTCGTCCAGCCTCACGTTGTCCGCGCTCAGGGGGTGGCGCACCGTGTCGAAGCGCTCGACCTGCAGCTCCGGGGAGCCGGAGTCTCCCCAGCGGAATCCGAGCCCGGGTTCGGCGGACTGCCATTCGACTTCGCTGATGGCGATGGGGCCGCCGGACCAGTCGGGGTCGGACAGCTCGAGGACGCCGCGCAGGAAACCTCCCAGGGCGTCGATCTGGGCGCGCGAACCGGTGACCTCGACCTTGTGCTGCTGGTCCCGGGTGGGAGCAACCAGCCTTTGGTTGTCCTGGGAGAGAAGCACCAGGAGTTCGCCGTTCTCGGGCTCGCGGCCCAGGGAGGGTTCGGTGCCCGCGACCTGGACGGAGAACTTGCGGGTGATGCGGATGTCCTGGTACGCGAGGAAGAGGATGCCGCAGGCCAGGAGGATCGAGGCTGCCAGCGAGAAGAAGTCGAACCGGGCCCCTTCCGGGCTCTTGGGCTTCTCGGCGCTCTTGGGCCCAGCGCTCTTCTCCGTGCTCTCGAGCAGCTCCTTCAGCTGGGTCTCGACCTGGTCGTCGGACAGCGCCGTGAAGATCTGTCCGCCCTTGGCCAGGGAAATGGATCCCGTCTCCTCGGAGACGACCAGCACGACCGCATCGGTCTCTTCGGAGACCCCCAGGGCTGCGCGGTGTCGGGTTCCCAGGGAGCGGTCGATGTCGCCTTCCTGGGGGAGCGGGAAGAAGCACCCGGCTGCCAGGATGCGATCCTCGCGGATCACGACCGCGCCGTCGTGCAGCGGGCTCTTCGACTGGAACAGGCTCTGGATCAATCGCGTGGTGATGCGCGCATCGATCGGCGTGCCGGTCTCGACGTAGGTGTTGAGGGAGGTGCGGCGCTCGAAGGCGATCAAGGCTCCGCAGCGTTCGCGGGCCATGGACTGGGCCGCACGGACGACCTTCTGGAGGGTGTCGCTAGCGCTGGACTTGACGAGGCGCCCCACGAAGGAGTGCTCGCCCAGCTGGGCGATGCCCCGGCGCAGCTCCGGTTGGAAGACGATCGCGAACACGATCACGATCAGGCCGGCGGCGCCCTTGAGGATGTGCTCGAGCTCCTCGAGCTCGAGGGACCTCGACAGGCCCCACAAGAGGAACACGCCCAGGGAGACCGAGACGAACAGACCGCGGATCAGACGGCTTCCCCGCGTGTTCCTGACGAACCGCAGGAAGAGGTGGATTCCCGCGGAGAGAATCAGAATCTGGAGGGTCCAGGCCAGGATCCGCATGGGCATTAGGGCGAGACAGTCTGTTCCTCGGCCAGATTCCTCATTCCATACAGCCCAAGGAAGGATTTGATGGCGAAATCCGCGCGGTTCCTCCGCTTTTCCGAAGCGAGGGCGATCCCCCCGCGAGCGCGTGGGCGACTCGGATCACCCTCCCCATGGCTTCCACCTCGTGCACGCGGTGGATCTCAACCCCTTGGAGAGCACCGCAGGTCACGGCCGCGGCCGTCTCCAGGGTTCGTTCCCGGGCCTCGTCGGGAGCGCCCAGGTGCGCCAGGAAGGACTTCCTCGAGACCCCGAGCAAGACCCCCAGGCCGAGCGAGCGCAGCTCCCCGACGCTGCGCACCAGCTCCAGGTTGTCCTCCAGGCGCTTCCCGAAGCCGATGCCCGGATCCACGAGCAGGCGCCGGGTTTCGAACCCCAGCTCGAGGGCCCGGGCGGCGCGGCGTCTCAGGAAGTCGAGCACCTCGCGGAGCACGTCTCGATAGGAGGGGTCGGCCTGCATGTCCGCGGGGGTGCCCTGCCGGTGCATGAGCACGTAGGTGCAATCCGTGCGCGCCAGCCAGGGCAGGAGCTCGGGGTCGTCCCGCCCGGCGCTGGTGTCGTTGACGAGGGTGGCGCCGTTCTCGAGGGCTGCTCGGGCCACCGGAAGGCGACGGGTGTCCACGCTGATGGGGGTGTCGCAGGCGTCGGCAAGGCCCCGGATGACCGGCACGACCCGCTCCAACTCGTCCTCGACGCGCACCTCCTCGGAGCCCGGTCGGGTGGACTCGCCGCCCACGTCGATCACCTCCGCTCCCTGGGCGACCATCTCCAGGCCGCGGGCGATCGCCTGCTCGGGGCGCCCGTACAGGCCGCCGTCGGAGAAGCTGTCCGGCGTCACGTTGAGCACCCCCATGACGCGCGGGCGGTCCGGGGGCCGGCTCGCACCGAGCCACGCGGCCCGCAGGGGAGCCAAGCCGGGCTCGCGCTCGATGGCACCCTCGAGCTGGGCCAAGGAACCGTGCCAGTCGATCAGGTCCCCTGGGGCGCAAGCGGAAGCCGACAGCTCCAGGACTCGGGCCTCCGCGGCCGTGAGGGCGTCCGCCCGGAAGCGGACGTGGACTCGTCCAGAACTCGCACCGGGCGCGAGGCCGCCGCGGGCCCGCGCTTCGAGATCGATGGCCCGCTGCCCGAACCAGTCCGCGGGCTCAGGCGGGTGAGAGGCCGGGCTCACCGGGCAACTCGCCCCGCTGGTTGGAGCGTCTCTCGGGCTCGCTGGGGGTGTCGGCGACCCTCTGGCTCGGCGGCTCCTTGGCCGCGTCGCGCTGGCCGCGCAGGGACTCGATGGAAGCTCCCTCGAGCAGCTTGGAGATCTCGTCCCCGGTGATCGTCTCGAGCTCGAGCAGGGCCAGGGCCAGTCGCTCCAGGGCGTGCTGGTTGGACTGGATGATGTCCTCGGCCCGCTGGTAGGCCTCCCGCAGCACCCGTTCGACCTCTTCGTCGATCTCCCTGGCGGTGTCCTCGGAGTGCAGCTTGCCGCGCATGAGCTCGGTCCCGAGGAAGTCGGATCCCTGGCGCTCGGCGTAGTTGATCGGGCCGATGCGCTCGCTCATGCCGAGCTCGGCCACCATGGCCCGGGCCAGGTCCGTGGCGCGACGGATGTCGTCCGAGGCCCCGGCGGAGATGTCGCCGCAGAAGATGGATTCGGCCACGCGCCCACCGAAGAGCATGGTCAGCTGTCCGAGGAGCTTCTGCTTTTGCATGTGGTAGCTCTCCTTGTCGGGCAGGATCATCGTGGCCCCCAGGGCCCGACCGCGGGGAACGATCGTGACCTTGTGGGGGTGGTCCGTTTCCGGCAACACGGCAGCGACCACCGCGTGGCCGGCCTCGTGGTAGGCGGTGATCTTGCGATCTTCCTCCTCCATCTTGCGGGACTTCTTCTGGCGGCCGTAGCGCACCTTGTCCCGGGCCTCTTCCAGGTCCTCGGTGGTGACCTCCTCCCGCTTGGCCAGAACGGCCATGATGGCGGCCTCGTTGATGATGGCCGCCAGATCGGCGCCGGAGTAACCCGGCGTGGACTTCGCCAGGGTCAAGAGGTCGATGTTCGGGTCGCTCTTCACGCGCTTGAGGTGCACGCGCAAGATGGCCTCGCGCCCCTCGAGGTCGGGCATGTCGATGGTGACCTCGCGGTCGAAGCGACCCGGGCGCAGGAGGGCCGGGTCCAGCACGTCCGGGCGGTTCGTGGCCGCCACCACGATGATGCCCTCGTCGGTTCCGAAGCCGTCCATCTCGACCAGGATGGCGTTCAGGGTCTGCTCGCGCTCGTCGTGTCCACCGCCCATACCGCTTCCCCGACGGCGACCGACGGCGTCGATCTCGTCCAGGAAGATGATGCAGGGACTGTTCTCCCGGGCTTGCTTGAACAGGTCGCGCACGCGGCTTGCCCCGACGCCCACGAACATCTCCACGAAGTCCGAGCCGGAGATGGAGAAGAAGGGGACTTCGGCTTCCCCGGCGATGGCCTTTGCGAGCAGCGTCTTGCCGCAACCGGGGGATCCGACCAGGAGCACCCCGCGCGGAATGCGACCGCCGATCCTGGTGAAACGGCTGGGGTTCTTGAGGAACTCGACGATCTCTCGCACCTCGGCCTTGGCCTCATTCGCTCCGGCCACGTCGTCGAAGGTGACGTTGGTCAGGTTCTCCTTGGAGTACAGCTGGGCGCGGGAACGGCCAAAGGACATGACCCCTCCGGCTCCACCCTGGGAGCGCATCTGGCGCATGAAGATCATGAAGATCACGATCAAGAGAATCCAAGGCCCCAGGTACAAGAGGATCCAGCTGAAGGGAGAGGTGCTGTCCTTCCAGCGCGTGCCTGCTTCGGGCGTCAGGTCGAAGGTCAGGCGCGTGACCTCGGCGCCTCCGGCGGACAGGCGGTCGGTGATGGAGGCCAGGTCGTCCTGGCTCGAGAGTCGGACGTCGAAATGGACGGTGCTGGAGCGGGCCGGCAACTGCAGGGAGGCCGGCAGGTTGTCCCGGGCCGCGGGGGGTCGCACCACCGCCGTGACCAGGAGCTTCTCTTCCTGCTTGACGCGGCTGGTAGGGGGACTGACCTCGACGGCGCGTTCGCCTTCCTGGTCGGCGTTGGCTCCGCTCGGCGGCTCGCTGGCCTGCTCGCGCTGGGCGGTCAGGGCGCGCGCCCTGACCGGAGCGATCCAGCCTGCCTCCAGACCCTGCAGGAGATCCCGGGCGGAGATGTCGCGGTACTCCCGGATGCCCTTGAGTTCGCGGAAGCGTTCCTCACGTCCGTCGAGCGTGGAGTAGTGCACCTCGAAGGGCACTTCGCTCGATTCCCCGGG
The DNA here is from genome assembly GCA_030428965.1 of bacterium. Taxonomy (GTDB): domain Bacteria; phylum Planctomycetota; class UBA1135; order UBA1135; genus JAUIEE01. The sequence goes on from JAUIEE010000112.1 coordinate 4,918, forward strand.
CTTCTTGTACTTGCCTTCGACCAGGTTCGTGCCCTGGTCGGTGCCCTTGAAGGTCTGCTGGGTGATCTTGCCCTGGTGGAGGTTCCACTCGTACTGGTCCTGGCTCAGCGGGTCCGGTGGCGAGATCCTGTCGCTGCCGACGATCGCGAAGACCGCCAGCACCACGAGGACGACCAGGAGGAACGAACCGAACGACCGCGACCGGCGGTTCTTTTCGGGATCGGGAGAAGTCTTGTCGGACATAGGCCTTCTTATCGTCCGTTGGGGGGGATCCCCTTTGCGGGCTCGGGAGAAGGGCCCTGGGACGGCAGAAGCCCATCTTAGGACGAACCTGTCCCACCCCCAACTCCGAGGGGGACTTACGCAGGACTACCCGTCTTCCTGCACGCCAGCGTCGATCTCCGGCGCGGGGCGCCCGAAGAGGTCCAGAATCAACGTTTCGGCCACGTTACGCAGGGCTCGGTCGGCCGCCTCCCGTTCGGATCTCGGGTCTCCGGTGGCGTAGCCGCTCCAGATGGAGGTGCGGCTGGAGCGCCCCAGGGTCTCCCCCGAACGCCGATCGACCAGTTCCGCGCTGGCGTCGATGCGCACGCCGCTTTCGAGCAGGAGGTGGTCCGAGGAGCGAATGCCCCCCCTGCGGTTGTACTGGTTGATGCGTCCCCGCACGACCCAGTCGGCGTCTCCCGGGGAAACCAGCGGTTCGTGGACCCAGTCCAGGACGGCCCGGGTCATGGCCTGGTGCAGGCGGGGTTCGAGGTTGCGCTCCAAGACGCCATTTGCGACATCGAAGAGCTCCACGCCGACCGAGCCCGGAGCGGGCACGCCCAGCTCGGGGCTGCGCAGGCCCGCGCGCCAGCCGCAGGCGCCCGCTGCGAAGCACAGGGCCAGGGCCCAGCCCAGAGAGCGGCGGCTCCGAACGGATCGTGCAGCGATCACTCGTCCTCCACTCCCGGCAGCGGCTCGGGGTCTGCGCGCTCGCCCTTCTCGCGGGTGCTCTCCGTGGGCAAGTCCTCCAGCAACCCGATCGCCTCGTTGCGGAGCTCCTCCAAGCTCGTGAGCTCGGCCTCCGCCAGGGCCCTCTCCGCATGCAGGCGAGCTCCGAAGGGGTTTCCGATCCTGCGGTAGTAGCGCGCCAGCCCGAGGTCGCTCCGGGTCAGCCGCGCCTGGCAGTCCTCCAGCGTCGCGAGGACCTCGGGCTCGAGCTCGTGTCCGCGGTGCTTGTCCCTCCAGGCTTCCAGCTCCTGCTGGGCCAGGAGCAGCTCGCCGCGGTCGTAGTCGTCCCGGTCGAACTCGGCCATCCGCAGGGCCGGCAGGCGTGCTTCCGCGGCAACCGCGTAGGGGCTGTCGGGGTGATAGATGATGAGGTCTTCGTAGCGCGCGATGGCGTCGCGCACCTGCTTGCGCTCCTCGTAGATCGTGGCCAGGGTGTGGTACGCCAGGTCGCAGCGCCGATTGAAGGGGTAGGTGATGACGAGGTACTCGAGGGCCTGGACGCCGCGCGAGCGGTAGTTGAAGATCAGGTTGTAGCGCCGATCGTCGGCCGCCAGGGACAGGCCCGCTTCGGCCAGGACTTCCCCCGCCAGGTTGCGCTCCGGGTGGTTGGGCAGCTGGGTCTCGACTTTCTGGACCTGACGGAAGGCGCGCACGCGGTTGCCTTCCTCGAACATCTTGCGCGCAGCCAGGAGGCCCGCCCGGGCCTTGAGACGGGTGGGGAGCTCCAGCTCGTAGATCTCCAGGAAGTCGTCGGAGTCGAAGTTCTCCCCCGCGCGCTCCTCGAACAAGCGTCCGAGCGCGCTCTCGAGCAGGCGGTCCGTGAGATTGCGCTCCTCCGGGGAGAGGCCCCGGATCCTGTGCAGTCGTTCCAGGCGATCGATCGAGGCCTCCAGTCGGCCCGATTCGAGATCGGCGGCCGCCAGCTGCAGGTGGTGGGCCGCGGTTTCACGCTCCACGTTGCCCAGAGCGTCGGGGTTCTCCGAGCGGAAGGCGGCACAGGAGGTGAGCAGGAACAGCAGGGCAAGCAATCGCATCAGGATGCGCTGGCGCGGGTGGAGGTCGGCGGGAGGGCGGGCCCGGGGGAGGTCGAGCGGCGCACCGTACGGACTCGGGGTTGGGTTTCCAGGTGGTATTCGGCAAAGCCCTGGACGAACCGGTCCAGCCCCTCCTGGGAGGCCGGAGCGATGCGCGTGCGACCCAGGGCCGCGATGGGGGTCTTCATCAGGCTCTGGGCCACCTTGAGGTTTCCGAGGGCCTGGCGCGCGAGGGGGGATCGATGGCCTCCCTCTTCCGTGGCGCAGTCCGTGCACAGCCTCCCCCCGGCCCGGTACGAAACGGGGACGAGCTTGGCACGCTCCCTGGACAGATCACGGCCGCAGCTGGCGCAGTCCTCGAGGGCGGGCTTCAGTCCGAGCTGGGCCAGGAAGGCAAGGTCGAAGGCGAGCCGCGCGAGCTCCGGCTCGACGTCCGGTTGAGCGAGGGCGTCGAGGGTGTCGAGGGTCAGCTGGAACAGGCCCGGATCAGGTTCGGCCTCGCGGGTTCCCAGGGCCACCAACTCGAGAACGTGCAGACCTGCCCGGTAGCGATCCAGGTCGGCCGACAGGGCGCGGCGTCGCTCGAGGACCTCACCGCCGGTCAGGCTCCCGAGCTCGGCGCGGGAAGCGCGCCACTCCAGACCGAGGGTGTCGAACAGATCCAGGACGCCGAAGTAGCGCGAGCGCATGCGGTAAGCGCCCTTGGCCAGGAGGGAGACCTGGCCGTGGCTACGGGTGAAGACGCGAACCACGAGGGAGGACTCACCGTAGCGATAGCGTCGCAGGCAGAGGGCGCGGTCGCGAACGGTCGGTCGCCGGGAAAAGGAGCCCCTGGCCATGGTCAGAGTATGGCGCGGCCCGGGGCGCGGGAGTAGGGGAGAAGCTCTCCTTCAGCCGGCCTGGGCCTGGTTGGGGCGGATTCGCACCTTCAGGACCCGTCGGTCGTTGGCCTCGACCACCTCGTACTCGAAGCCGCTTTCATCGAAGCGCTCGCCCCGCTTGGGGAAATGCCCCAGCCGGGCGAGGACGAAGCCCGCCAGGGTCTCGTAGTCCTCTTCCTCCGGCAGATCCAGGTCCAGCTCCTCGTTGACGTCGGAGATGCGCATGGTCGCGATGACCTCGGTGATCCCGTTGTCCAGGCGGCGCATGGGCTCCGGAGAGTCCTCGCCCAGCTCCTCGCGCATCTCGCCCACGATCTCCGTGACGATGTCCCCGAGGGTGACCAGTCCGGAGGTTCCCCCGTACTCGTCGAGCACGACGGCCGTCTTCTGCTTGTCCCGACGAAACTCGCGCAGGAGCTCGGAGACGAGCTTGGTCTCGGGCACGAAGGTGACCGGGCGCAACAGGCGCCGCAGGTCGTAGCCCTCGAGCCCGTTCTCGTGCATGGCTTGCAGGATCTCCTGGGCGTACGCCAGGCCGATGATCGTGTCGAGGTTGCCCTCGTAGACGGGGATCCGGGTGTGTCCCGTTCTCGAGATCGTTCCGATCAACTCGTCCACGCTGGCCTCGACCTCCACGGCCTTGAGCTCGGTGCGCGGCGTCATCACCTGGGCCACGTCCGCGTCGTGGAACTCGATCACGTTCTCGATCATCTCCCGTTCGGCCTCGTCCAGCTCGCCTTCGAACTCGTACTCTTCCACGACGTTGCGCAGGTCCTCGACGATGGTCCTGGCCGAGCTGGGGCGTTCGGGGATGCGAAAGAGCCTCATCGTGGCCTGGCGCGTGGCCTCGAGCCCGTAGATCACCGCGGCGAAGGGAGCCTGCAGGACGGAGAAGGACGGCAGGGAGAGTCGGAGCAGCGCGTCGGAACGCTCCCCGCGCAGGGCGGCGGGCATCAGCTCGCTCGCGAACACCAGGGGTGGGACGGCGACCACGAGGGTCAGCACGAGGCCCGAAGGACCACGGTCGCCATCGCCGATGGCGGCCAGTACGAGCACCACGAAGAAGATCTGGCAGCTGATCTCGAAGATGCTCGCGCTGGTGGCCAGGCGCTCCGCCCGGTCGAGCAGCGAGCGCATGCGCTGGGCGCGCTCGTCCTCCATGGGCTCGAGCACGCGTGAGGGGACCGAGTGCAAGAGCGCCGAGCGAAGCACCGCGAACAGGCCGGTCAGGGCCAGGGCCAAAGCTGCCAGGGCAAAGTGCACGGGCCCGTTCAGGCCGAAGTCCGGACTTGGAAGAGCGGCTACGAGAGCCGCTGGATTTGGGTCGCTCAACGTGGCTTCGGCAAAGGGACCGGGGGTGCGGGGACGGCGTCGCCCAGCTCAGGCCGGGTCGGTCCAGCCCATCCTGGCGTTCATCCTAGCTCAGATCACCCCCATGTATCGGTCCATCCGGCCCGACGGTGAAGAGGCGGCCCCGCGTCGGTGCGGTTTCGCTCAGCGGCCGCCTTCGGGTGCCCCCGTGGTGAGCTGTTGCGCACGCCGAGCCTCGGTGGAGGCCCGAGGTGAGCCGGTAGCACCTCGGAATCGGTCTCGGGAAACGGAGTTGCTGCCGGCTCGTGAGTGTAAGTTTATTTATGTCAATGCTTTAGGGTCTTCGACGGCGGATTTCTGGTCGTTCGGTACGCCTCGTGATGGATAGCCGGGCATGTCCTCTACCCTTCTGCAGGTCCACGACCGGCTCGAACCCTTCCCCACCATCCAGAACCGGCTCCGGCTGCGCGGCGTTTGCGCGGCCCCGCAGCCTGCGGAGCGTCCGGAGGAGTGGGAGAACCGAATCGGCACGGCCCTGATGGCGCTCTACCGGGACTCGAGGGCCGAGGAGGCTTTCGAGGCTCTGTATCACTTCTCCCGTCTCTCCGTGCTCGAGTGGATCCAGGGGCTCCTCCATCGCGGCCTGCGCCATCTCGACCCGAACGAGCTCCTGCAGGACACCTTCGTGAACGTGTACCGCTATCCCGGTGCCTTCCGGGACGAGCACCACGGCAGCTTCCGGGTCTGGGTGCGCACGATTGCGGGCAACATCGTGCGACGCGCCAGCGCCCGGCCAGGGCGCCTGTCGTTCCAGGAACTGCCCGAGGGGTTGCAGGAGCCCGCCGACGGCAAGCTGGGACCCATCCAGAGGGCGGAGTCCCAGGAGCAGGAGGAGAGCCTGCGGGCCGCCTGGGTCCTCTTCCTCTGCCTCTACAAGGAGGCGTGGGAGCAGCTGGGGGAGCGGGACCAGCGCACCCTGCACCTGGTCGAGGTCGAAGGCCTCTCCTACCAGGCGGCGGGGGAGATCCTCGAGGTCGGTCGTTCGAACATGAAGATGATCGTCTTCCGCTCGCGCAAGCGCATCGCCCGCTTCATGCGCGCGGCCATGTGCCCCTGGGGTTCGGTGGGGCGCGGTCGCGAGCAGATGCGCGCCTGAGTCCTTGGTGGGCCTGCGGGCCATTTGCGAAGCTAGGGACTTGGTTCCTGCGGCCCGAGAACCCTGCGATCTCCTGATCCGAGGGGCGTCCCAGCTGGCGACGCCCCTGGGCTCCTCTCCTCGAGGCGGCCAGGCCCTTGCGGAGGTCCGGGTCGTCGAGAACCCCCAGGTCGCCATCCGGGACGGGAAGGTCCTGGCCGTGGGACCTGCGAACGAGCTCGAAGGGCGTTTCGCGGCGGCCCACGTCTACGAGGCCGAGGGCTGCCTGCTCCTTCCGGGCTTCGTCGACAGCCACACCCACCCCGTCTTCCTGGGGACACGGGAGGAGGAGTTCGAGCTGCGCACCCGGGGTGCGAGCTACGTCGAGATCGCCGCCCAGGGCGGAGGCATCCTCTCCAGCGTTCGCGGAGTTCGCTCCGCCTCCAAGGAGCAGCTCCTGGCGGCCCTGGCCACGAGGCTCGAGCGCTTCCTGGCCCACGGCACCACGACCGTCGAGGCGAAGACGGGCTACGGCCTGACGATGGAGGACGAGCGCAAGTGCCTCGAGGTGATCGCCGAGGCCGACCGTCATCACCCGGTCGAGCTCGTCCCCACCTTCCTCGGAGCCCACGACTTTCCGCCGGAGTATCGGGATCGGCGTGACGCCTACGTCCAGCTGCTCGAGGAGGAGATGCTCCCCGAGGTGGCCGAGAGCGGACTGGCCCGCTTCTGCGACATCTTCACCGAGTCCCACGTGTTCGGGATCGAAGACTCCCGGCGGCTCATGCTGCGGGCGAAGGAGCTCGGCCTGGGGCTGCGACTGCACGTCGACCAGCTGACCCCCCTCGGAGGGGCCGAGCTGGCCGCGGAACTCGGGGCTTCGAGCGCCGACCACCTGGAGTTCGTCAGTCAGGCGGGGATCGAGGCCATGGCCGGCGCGGGCGTCGTGCCCGTGCTGTGTCCCCTGGTCCCGCTCTACCTGCGGGTCGATCAGGAAGTCCCGGCCCGGCGCATGATCGCGGCCGGCCTGGCTCCCGCCCTGGCCACGGACTTCAATCCCGGCAGCTGCTACACCCAGAGTCTGCACGAGGTCCTGACCTGGGGTGCTCTGCGCCTGCGCATGACCGTGGAGGAGTGCCTGGTCGCCGCAACCCTGAACGCGGCCTGCAGCCTGGGCCTGGGGGCCACCCATGGTTCGGTGGAGGTCGGCAAGCAGGCCGACCTCCAGCTGCTCGACCTTCCGAGCTACCGTCACCTGTGCTACGAGTTCGGACGCAACCCGGTCGTGGCCGTCGTCAAGGCGGGCCGCTTGGTCTGGCCTGCCGTCCACCCCTAGGGCCCGCCATGCTGGTCGAGTGTGTTCCGAACTTCAGCGAGGGGCGGCACGCCCACGTCCTGGCGAAGATCCTCGAGCCCCTCCAGGAGATCGAGGACGTGCGTCTCCTGGATCACAGCCTCGACCCGGACCACAACCGGGCCGTGGCGACCCTGGCCGGGCCGGCGCAGGCCGTGGGAGAGGCTGCCTTTCGGTTGGTGCAGGCCGCCAAGCGGGAGATCGACCTGACGAAACACCGCGGCGTTCATCCGCGCATGGGCAGCACCGATGTCTGCCCCTTCGTCCCGCTGCGCGGTGCGACCTTCGAGGACTGCGTTCGGCTGGCCCACGAGGTGGGGCACCGCATCGGCAGAGAGCTCGGCGTTCCGGTGTTCTTCTACGGACGGGCGGCCCTCGACCCGCGTCGGGAGGCCCTGCCGAGCGTTCGTCGCGGTGGGTTCGAAGGCCTGCTCGAGAAGATGGGGACGGATCCGGCCTACGTTCCCGACGCTGGTCCTCTCCGGCCTCATCCCACCGCCGGAGCCACCGCGGTCGGCGTGCGCTCCTTCCTGATCGCCTTCAACGTGAATCTCGAGAGCACCGACCTGGGACTGGCCCGCTCCATCGCCGCTCGCGTGCGCGCCTCCGGGGGAGGGCTGGCGGGGATCCGCGCCCTGGGGTTCCTGCTCGAACAGCAGCGCACTGCCCAGGTGAGCCTCAACGTTTGTCAGCCGGAGGTGACCGGTCTGGTGGAGGTGTACGACGCCATCGAAGAGCTGGCGCAGGAGGCCGGAGTGAGGATTCGAGAGAGCGAACTGATCGGTTTGGCGCCTGCCTCGGCCCTGGACGATCGCGTGGCGGCCCACGTCGGGCTGCGTGACTACGATCGTCGTAGGATGGTGATCGAGGAAGCGCTGTGACCCCGAGCAAGATCTCTGATTCGATCGGATCGTGTCCCCGGATCGAGCCGGGCGACCCAGGCCGCTCCATCGTTCGAAGCGGGGGCTGGCTCTCGGCGGGGGTGGCTTGCGTTCTCCTGGCCGTCTCCGCGTCTTCCCAGGGCAGCGAGATCGAGGTCCTTCGGGCCGAGCGCACGGCGAGCTTCTATCGCGCCTGGGAAGAGGCCGATGCCGATCGGCGAGACCGGGCCACCGAAGTCTTCCAGGGAGCCCTCCGCCCCGGATCGGCCGTCGGCCGGCGTCCCGAGCTCGAGACCCTGGCGCAGGCCACCCGTGCCTTGCTGGGCTCCGCCGTTCCCGGCGAGGATCGTCTGCAGCGCTTCGCGGACTCGATCGACCTTGCGGTGATTCCGGGCGCCTTCTCCCCGAGCTCCGAAGGGCGGGGTCGTCCCATGACGGT
>JAUIEE010000581.1 GCA_030428965.1 bacterium
TTCCGGCCCGGACCGCCCATCAGCAGGTCGGTGCCGCTGTTCCCGAAGAGGCTGTCGCCGCCGGCACCGCCGTCGGCCGTGTCGTCGCCGTCGTTGCCGCGCAGGACGTCCACGCCCCCGGCGCCGGGGTCAGCCCGCTGGATCTGACGCCGGGCGAGCCGGCGTCGCGAGCCTTCTCGTGACCCAACAGCCGGCCAGGAACAGCCCGAGGGAGAGGACGATCTGACCGATCGAGGGCCTGTAGGTCCCGAGCTCCAGCCCCCTCAGCTTCAGCTCTCCCTTGCTCAGGCCGGCGTACTTGCGACGCAGCTCCGGCGCGCGCTCGGGCGCCAGGACGACTCCGGTCTGCGCCCCGATCGCTTCGAGGGACTCCCCTTCGCTCAAGAGCAGCACGGACTGCACGCGCTTGCGGCCGACGAGGTCGGGGTGGACGGCTTCCTGGAAAGGCCAAAGACCGAGCACCGACCCCAGCAGCAGGCCGAGCAGGAAACCGTGGGCCGGCTTTTCGTGGCGCGTGAGCAGCACCTTGAGGACGTTGGAGAGCAGCCCGATCCCGAGCACGGCTCCGATCCCGACGGGCACGACGATTCCCAGGGAGCCCCTCCAGTCCTCCATCAGCGCGGAGGGTCGCACGCTTCCGATCACGACGTCGTACAGCCCGAAGATCAAGAGGATGTAGGAGCCCGAGACCCCGGGCAAGATCATGCTCGAGGCCGCCAGGGCCCCGGCCACGAGGAACACGATCGCGTTCTGGGGCAGAGCTTCTCCCTGCATGCCGAAGGCCAGAAGGGCCATGCCGGTGAAGCCGATCACGATGGAGGCGAGGGCCGAGCCCTCCAGGGGCCGCAGGGCGGGCCAAAGGGCCGGGATCCCACCGAGCGTCATCCCGATGAAGAGGCTGTAGGCAACCCAGCGGTGTTCGGTCACGAGCCAGACCGCCGGACCGGCCATGCCGAAGACGGCCACGGCCAGGCCCACGGCCAGGACCCCCAGAAAGAGTAGGGTCGTTCGGCCGGGCCGCAGGCGCGTGACCTCGGCGATGGAGTGGATGAAGCGATCGTAGAGCCCGAGGGCCAGGATCATCGTGCCCCCACTGACCCCGGGCACGAGGTTCGCGAGCCCCATGAGGAAACCGCCGGCGAGGGTGCGGCCGGTCGAGGGAGACTCCGGTTCGACGGCGTTCATGCGTTCGAACTTCAGCGGCTCGTCGCGAAGCAAGCAAGTACTTCCGGTCGATTAGGCCGAGGGGTCCGAGCCGAGATCCTCGTCGATCAGGACGCGCCGAACGTCCCCGGCCAGATGATGCCTCACCCGCAGGACCTGGATCACCGCCACGGCGGCCAACCCCAGCACGAGGCCCCACCACAGACCCGCGGGCCCGTGGTCCAGTCCAAAGGCGAAAAAGGCCGCCGCCGGAATCCCGACCCCCCACAGCCCAAGGGTCTGGATCCACATGGGTACGCGCGTATCCGCCGTCCCACGCAGGACACCGATGGCCACGACCTGGATCCCATCGAACACCTGGAAGATCCCCGCCAAGGGGATCAGTCCGGCGGCGACGACCAGCACGTCCTCCAGATCCGTGAAGAGGCGGGCCAGGGGTCCCGGTGCGAGCAGGAACAGCGCGCCGAAGAAGGACATGACGCCGCCACCGACGAACAGGGAGACCTTGGCCGCCAAGCGCATTCCCGGCAGGTCGGCCCGCCCCACCGCGTGGCCGACGCGCACGGACGAGGCCATCGAGATCCCGAGGGGCACCATGAACGACAGGGAGGACAGGTTCAGGGCGACCTGGTGACCGGCCAGAACGACCGCCCCCATGCTCCCCATCAGAATGGACGCGGCCGCGAAGGCTCCCACTTCCACCAGGAACTGCCCCCCCACCGGTAGGCCCAGGCGCAGCATGCGCCCGAAGGCCTCGCGGCGCAGCACCCCGGGCTGCGGAGCGAGGCAAGGCCGCAGATCGCCCCAGGCCAAGACCAACAGGGCCAGGGCCAGGAACCAGCGCGAGACCGACGTGGCCCAGGCCGAGGCACGGCTGGCGAACGCCAGAAGCGGCCTTGCGCTGGCGCAGGGCGATCTGGTGCAGGCGGTCGAGGAGTTTCGCGCGGCTGTCGGCCGTAAACCCGGCAACCTTGTGGCCCCCAGAAGCCTGCCGCGCCTGTCGGGCGACGTAGAGGCCGCCAAGGCCGTTGCCGTCCGGCGTCATCCGGACATGTTGAAAGCCCAGCACGATGTAACGACGGCAGAACTGAACATTGCA
>JAUIEE010000113.1 GCA_030428965.1 bacterium
ATCGTGGCCTGCCCGCTGGCCCCAGTAGGCGCCGGCCAGGGCGCCGCCGGAAGGGCCGGACTCGGCCAGGCGGATGGGAAAGTCGGTGGCGGTGGCCACAGTGCAGGTGCCGCCGTTGGAGAGCATGATGTTGAGCGGGGCCTCGATGCCGGCGGCGGTCAGCCCGGCGGCCAGCCGGCCCATGTAACGCTCGGCCAGCGGCTGGACGTAAGCGTTGGCCACGGCGGTGGAGGTACTGGTAACCCTTGCCCCCGTAGACGTAGTAGTCCACGGCGCGCTCGGGGTTCTGCGCCCTCCAGCTCTCGAAGGCACGGAACAGGTTCGAGTTGTAGGCGCCGCAGAGCCCGCGGTCCGAAGAGACCAGCAGCACGGCTTCGGCCTCCCCCTCCCCCTCGCGGAAGAGCGGTCTCTCCTCCACCTCGGAGCCCAGCACGGCGGCCAGGTGCCCGACCAGGGTGGAGATCTCCTCCGCGTAAGGGCGAGAGGCGATGGCGCGGTCCTGGAAACGGCGCAACTTGGTGGTTGCCACCATCTCCATGGCGCGCGTGATCTGCTTGATGTTGCCAACGGACTTGATCCGCTGGCGGAGTTCGCGAATGCCGGCCATGGATCAGCTCTTGAACTGGCTCCCGACGGCCTTGATGGCCTGGTCCAGGGTGGCCTTGGCCTGATCGGAGAGCTTCTTGTCCGCGCTGATGCTCTCGGAGACTTCGGGATGGCTGTCCGCCATGTGCTGCAGGAAGGCCTTCTCGAAGGCTTGAACCTGCTTGGCGTCGATCTCATCCAGACCACCGGAGGTACCGGCGTAGATCATCATGATCTGATCCTCGACGCGCATGGGCTCGTATTGCCCCTGCTTGAGGATCTCCGTCAACCGCTCACCGCGCGCGATCGTGCGCTGGGTGGCCTTGTCCAGGTCGGAGCCGAACTGGGCGAAGGCCTGCAGCTCGCGATACTGGGCCAGCTCCAGTCGCAGACCGCCGGCGATCTTCTTCATGGCGGGGATCTGGGCGGCGCCCCCCACCCGGGAGACCGAGATACCGGCGTTCACGCCGGGGCGGATGCCCGCGTTGAAGAGGTTCGACTCCAGGAAGATCTGGCCGTCGGTGATCGAGATCACGTTGGTCGGAATGTAGGCCGAGACGTCGTTCTCCTGGGTCTCCACCACCGGCAGAGCCGTCAGCGATCCGCCCCCCGCCTTGTAGCGCGGGTTGATCTCGGGCGCGTTGTCGGCGAGACGCGCGGCCCGCTCGAGCAGGCGGCTGTGCAGGTTGAAGACGTCCCCGGGGAAGGCCTCGCGACCGGGAGGACGACGCAGGAGCAGCATGACCTGGCGGTAGGCGAGAGCCTGCTTGTACAGGTCGTCGTAGCAGATGAGCACGTCGCGCCCTTCGTCGCGGAAGCGCTCGCCCATGGCGCAGCCGGCGTAGGCCGCCAGGAACTGCATCGAGGCCTCGTCGTTGGCGCTGGCCGAGACGACGATCGTGTACGGCATGGCGCCGTGCTTGTCGAGCTTCTGGACGACGTCCACCACGGTGGACTGCTTCTGGCCCATGGCCACGTAGATGCAGATCACCTGGTCGGGGCTGGCGGGGTCACCTCCCCCCGAGGTCTTCTGGGAGATGATCGAGTCCACCAGGAGAGCCGTCTTGCCCGTCTGGCGGTCCCCGATGATGAGCTCGCGCTGACCGCGACCGATGGGGATCATGGCGTCGATGGCCTTGATGCCCGTCTGCATCGGCGTATCCACGCCCTGACGCTCCACCACCGAAGGGGCGGGCTGTTCGATCGGCCGGAAGTCCGCCTCGGTGGCAGCCAGCGGTCCTCGCCCGTCGATCGGATCGCCCAGGGCGTTGACCACGCGACCGAGCAGGGACTCCCCGGTGGGAACCGAGATGATCCGCCCGCTGGTGCGCACCTGATCGCCTTCCTTGACCTGGGTGGCGTCGCCGAGCAGCACGCAACCGACGTTGTCTTCCTCCAGGTTCAGGGCGACGCCGCGAACACCCCCGGAAAACTCCAGGAGCTCGTTCATCATGCAGTCGTCCAAGCCCCAGACGCGGGCAACCCCGTCACCGACGGAGAGTACCGTGCCGACGCTTTGCATCGAGTTGTCGCCTTTGTAGGAGGCGATCTCCTTCTCGAGGATCGAGGTGACTTCTGCGGGTCGAAGGTCCATCGTACGTTCGCGTTCTTTGGGTGTATGGAATCAGGCGTCTTGCAGGCTCGGAAGAGGAGCTTCCTTCATGGCCTTGCGCAGGCCGTCGAGGCGGCCTGCCAGGGAGAGGTCGACCATGCGGCTCTCCACGATCACCCGCACGCCGCCGATCAACTCGGGGACGATGCGGTTCTCGAGCTTCACGCTCTTCTGGAGGCGACGTCCGAGGGCGGCCTCCAGGTCTTGTATCTCCGAGGCACCGAGGGGCCGAGCACTCTCGACCACTCCCTCCGCAGCCCCGCTCGCTCGCAGGAGACAGCGACGAAAAGCGTCCCCGAGGTTACGCAGGACGTCCTCTCGACGCTTGTCGAACAGGAGCCCAACGAAGTTCTGGGTCAACTCGTGCATTCCCGAGAGCAGAGGATCGAGCTTGGAACGACGGGCGTCGATCGAAACCCGGGCATCGAAGAAAAACGAAGCGACCGATTCCGAACGAAACTCCTCGGCCAAGCGGCGAATGTCCTCGCTGACGGGATCGAGGGCGTCCTTCGACCTGGCCAGGTTGAACAGAGCTTCGGCGTAGCGGTTCGTTACGGGATCGATCATGGGATCGGGGCTCTTTAGTTCTTGGACTCGCTCTGGGAGACGAGGTCCGTCACCAGTCGACGATCGTCCTCGCTGCCCACGTTGCGCTGAATCACCTGGCTGGCAGCCGAGAGGCTCAGGTCGACGACCTCGCTCCTGATGGCGGAGATGGCCTTGTCCTGCTCGGCGCGAATCGCCTTGCGGGCCGAATCGACCATGTTCGCCGCTTCTTGCTTGGCGGCGTCCACGATCTCCTTCTCACGGACCTCGGCTCGCTCGCGGGCTGCGCCCAGGAGCTTGGCCGATTCCGCCTGCGCTTCGCCGAGGGCGACCTCGACGTCCGCTCGGGCCTTGTCCGCCTCGGTGCGCGCCTTCTCCGCCGCCGCGATGGCACGGGCCGCGTGGTCGTCACGCTCTTCGAGAGCGTGCGTCACCGGCCCCATCACGACCTTCCAGATGATCGGAAGGGATATGACGAAGATGACGATCGTCCAGAGAGCGTTGCCTCCGGCGGCCAGGTCGAGGGGGTTGAAACCACCTCCGCCCTCTGCCGGGGAAAGTAGGGAAAGGAACATGGGCGATCCTCGAGAAGAAGAGGGGTCCGAGGACCCCGCTCGCTTACTTCAGGGCGATGAGGAGGCAGACCACGACGGCGAACAGAGAAACGCCTTCGATCAGAGCGGCCAAGATGATGGAGCCGCCACGGATGTCCCCGCTGGCCTCCGGCTGACGCGCGATGCCTTCGTTGGCGGCGGTACCGATCTTGCCGATGCCGAGACCCGCGCCAACGGCGACGATGCCGGCACCGATGGCGGCACCAAACTTGCCCATATCCGCACTCGCTTCCGCGACCTCTTGAATGGGTAGGGACATGTCTTGTCTATCTCTCTTTTGATTCGCGGCCGTGGCCGCAGGTTTTTGGGGTCGTGTCAGGTGAGCCCCGAGCTAGTGCTCAGGGTGGACGGAGTTGTTCACGAAGATCACCGAGAGCTGCGTGAAGATGTAGGCCTGCAGCATCGCGACGAAGGCCTCGATGATCATGATGAAGACGGCGAAGCCGACACCGATGGGAGTCGAGCCCCAGCCCGCCGCGGCGCCCGACGACGCCGCGAAGTAGAAGATCAGCCCCATGAAGGAGAGCACGACCATGTGCCCCCCACTCATGTTGGCGAACAGACGAATCATGAGGGCGAAGGGCTTCACCAGGAGACCGATCAGCTCGACGATGAACATGAGCGGCCACAGAGCCAGCGGCACGTGCGGCACCAGGTTCTTCCAGAAGGCGATCGGCCCCTGAACCACCATGCCGCAGAGGACCATCGCGCCCAGGGTCGTGAGCGCCAGCGCCCCGGTCACGAAGATGCTCGCCGTGGCGGTGGCCGAGAAGGGAACCAGGCCCATCAGGTTCATGAACAGGATGAAGAAGAAGACGGAGAGGAAGTAGGGCAGGAACTTCTTGCCCAGCTCCTTGCCCATCTCCGGATAGACCACTTCGTCCCGCAGCCACATGGCAAACCCGGAAAAGAGGCGGCTGATCCGATCGCCCTTGCCCGTCCGGATGTAGGAGGGCACTCCCGAGAAGCACACCAGGCACAGGAGCACGGCGGCGACCTGGAAGATCTGCAGGTTGAACAGCGTTGTCTTGGGGCCGGTCGAGGTCGGGTTTCCGCGGTGGTCGATGGCCGCCAGGGCCCCGGGCAGGGGAATCTCGAGCAGGTACTGCTCCTCGCCGTGGGGCACGTGATTGTCGACCACGAGAGGGGCCGGGATCAGGTGCATATACAGCGTCTCGAAGGCGTTCGACCCGGTGTGGTGAACGCTGAACTTGAAGCTGGCGAAGCAGGACAGGACGACGATCGCCAGGGCGAGGAGAGCGCGCATGATTCTAGAGGCCCACCTGTTTGGGGTTCGTGGTTCGTACGCGCCTTTCCCGGACGACGTCCATGGCCCCCAGGGGCAAGAGGACCGCACCGGTAGCGGCGAAGGCGATCAAGAAACTCTTCCAGTCCGCACGCTCCGCGGCGGCTTCCACGTAGCGAAAGGCGAGGGCGCCGATCAGCATCGCGAGGAGCTTGGCCAGGAACGAGACCGCCAGGGCCCCCAGGGCGAACTCGGGACGAGTCAGCAAGACGTGCCGCTGGTAGAGCACGCCGAGGCCGCTGATTCCCGCGCCGAGCAAGAAGCCCAGCAGCACTCCAGCTCCTTCGAGACCACCCAAGCGCCAGGCCACGACACCGGCGGTGGTCGCTCCGAGCAGGGTGGCGGTGAGCAGGCGGGTCATCGTTGGCGGGGAGTTGAGGTTGGGGAATCCTCGTCGTCGGCTTCGCCGTCCGACAGGAGTCCGGGGGACAACTTGGAGACCATGGAATAGAGCCCCAACCCGAAGCCGAGGAAGATGCCCACCAGGAGGAACCAAGGCTGCGAACCGCACTTCTCGTCCAGCCAGTAGCCCACGAAACCGAAGACTCCAAGGGTCGCGGCAAACTGGGTTCCGACCCCCGCGTACCGGTAGAGAACGGACTTCGGGGAACGGGTCGTGTGACGCAAGCTTTGGGGCGCTGCCATCCGGCGGAAGGCAGCGGTCTCGTTAGCCGATGGTGAGCGAAGGAGCGGTCCGAAAGCCGTCGTCCCTGGGGCACCCGACGTTCGGATTGAGTCGCCGCCGGGTCCGACCTCCTCGAGGCCGGTCCGAAACGGCGATTCGGGCGAACAGTGTTATGGCGCCGAAAAGCCCCGTCAACCCGCCCGGACAGAAAACGAGCTCGGACCCCGAAGATCCTGGGACCGATCCCCGCGAGCGTGCTTTCCGGGGATCGGGAGGGGGGCTACACTCCCCGGCTCTTCGACCGGGCCGAGCGGCCTCGGCGACCCCCCTCTATCGGCCCCAGGGCCCCGAACCAAACTGCCGTGGAACGAACCCTCGTCCTTTTCAAACCCGATGCCGTCCAGCGTGGACTCGTGGGGCAGATTCTCACCCGATTCGAGGCCAAGGGCCTGCGGGTCGCCGGCCTGAAGATGCGCCAGTTCCCGGTGGAGCACATGCAGAAGCACTACGACGTCCACAAGGAACGCCCCTTCTTCGGCAACCTGGTGGACTTCATGACCTCGGGCCCCGTGGTCGCCCTGGCGCTCGAGGGCAAGAACGCCATCGAGGTCACGCGCAACCTGATGGGCGCGACCAACGCGGCCAAGGCGGCCCCCGGGACCATCCGCGGGGACTTCGGCCTGTCCTTCTCGAACAACCTCGTGCACGGATCCGACGGCCCCGAATCGGCCGCCACGGAGCTGGCCCTGTTCTTCCCCGAGAAGGACGAGCTGTGCGAGTGGACTCCGGACGCCGAGCGCTGGGTCTACAGCGTCGAGGAGCGCTGAGACGCCCGCCCTCGGAGGCTCCCACCTCGACGAGCTCTGCCAGGAACTCGGTCCCCTGTTCCTCGGGGCCGAGGTCCGGGAGGCCCAGCCCCTGCCGCCCAGGGACCTCTTGCTCGTCACCACCCCCGCCGGGGAGGAGCGCATCCGACGACTGAGGATCTCGGTCGAGGCGGGCTTCGGTCGCCTGCACCTGCAGGTCGGCCGGGTCCGCTCCCACCGGGGCCCCGCGGACCCCTTCTTCGATCGGGTGGCCGAGCAGATCGAAGGCTGCACGATCTCGGCGATCGAGCGTCTGCCCTCGGATCGCATCGTTCGTATCGACTTCGTGGGCGAGGGGAAGGGCGGCTCCCTGGTGCTCGAGCTGTTCGGGCGACACCCGGCCCTCTACCTGCTCGACTCCGCGGGCAAGGCCATGGCGCGTCTGGGCTCGGGGGCCCGGGAGGAGGCCACCGAACGCACCCCCCTCGGCTCTCCCTACCTTCCGCCCCCCCCCAGCCCGACTCCCTCCGGCCGGGAGACCGCCCTGATCGAAGCCTTCGGGCCCGGCCCCAGCGAGGCTCCGCCCCTCGCGGGCCAGGCCCCCCTTTCCTGGGCCGTCGAGTCGAGCCTGGGCTCCAGCGCCCTCGAGTCGCGCCAGGCCACCGAGCGCCGCTCGCTCGGCAAGCGCTTGCGCAGGCGCGCCAAGCTCGCCCGCTCCCAGGCCGTCAAGCTGCAAGAACGCCTCCGCGCCTGTCAGGAATGCGAGCGCGTTCGCCAGGACGGCGAGCTCCTGAAAGCCAACTTCCACGCTCTGGCCCGCGGCCAGGGTTCCGTCACGTTGATCGACTACTTCGACCCTCGGTCCCCGGAAAGGACGCTCACCCTCGACCCCAAGCTCGGCCCCAGCGAGAACGTGAAGCGCTACTTCGCCCGAGCCAAGCGCCTCGAGAAGGAGGCTCTGCGGCTGCCCCACGAGCTCGAGCAGGCCCAGGAGCTCGCGGGCGCGGTCGAGGCGCTCCTGCAGGAGCTGGATCGTCCGCAGAGTGAACCCCAGGAGCTCGAGCAGCGCGCCATCGAACGGGGTTGGCTCAAACCGAAACAGGATGCCGGCCGGCGCAAGCGGCCCTCCAAGCCCAAGCCACGGCTGCCCTACCGCACCTTCCACACCGCTCGGGGCGCCCAGATCCGCGTGGGACGCAGCGCCCGGGACAACGACCAGCTCTCGCTCAAGGAGTCCCGGGGCAACGACCTCTGGCTGCACACCGCCGACGCGCCGGGCAGCCACGTGGTCCTGCGCACCGAGAAGGGAGTCGAGCCCGACCCCGAGGACGTGCTCGACGCGGCCCACCTCGCGGTCCACTTCTCGCCCCTGCGAGGAGCCCGCAGAGCCGACGTGCACGTGGCCCTGTGCAAGCAAGTCCACAAGCCCAAGGGAGCGCCCCCGGGGCTGGTCCACCTGCGGGGAGGACGAAACCTGGCCGTGCGCATGGAGCCCGAGCGGCTGCAGGCCCTCCTGGACACACGTCCGGGTTCCTCGAAAGAGGACACGTAGTCGGCTCCGGGGACCGGGGATAGGATGGGCGGCCCGAAATCCGCCCCTAGCCCGCCATGAAGCAGCTCACCGCACTCCTGCTCGTCTTGACCGCCGCTTGCTCCTCTGCTCCCAAGGAAAGGGAGATGACCGAGGAGCAGAAGCTGGACCTCTACGTCACCACGGCCACCTACCTGTACGAGGATGGGTCGTACGTCCGCGCCCAGGACCAGGCCGTGAAAGCCCTGGAGATCGAGCCACGCAACCGGCCCATGCGGCGCATGGTCGGCTGGGTGCGGATCCACATGGGCAAGCCCGGGGATCTCGCCATCGCCGAGCAGTTCTTCCGCGAGCTCATGGCCGAGGGCGACGACGATCCCACCACCGCCATCGGCCTGGCGTCGGTGCTCGAACGCCTGGGACTGGCCTACGACAAGCGCTCCCAGGAAATCGCCCAGGGCCAGGAGGCGGATTCCTCCCAGGAGGGGCGAGCGCGGGAGTTCGCCTCCAAGGCCCGGGACCGCTGGGCCGAAGCCCTGCGCCTGTTCGAGGGCACCCTGGTCGAAGGCGAGGGCAGCAGCCAGGCGATCAACGGCCTGCAGCGCGTGCACGCGCTCCTCGGCAACTACGAAGAGAGCCTCGCCTGGGCCCAGAGGCTGCTGGAGCGCTCCGAGCAGGAGCTGAATGCCTGGCGGCGCATCCTCCAGGACGCCGAACTGACCGAGCGGGAAGAGAAGCTCATGCGCACGAACGAGGGCGACTCCCTCAGCCTGCAGCGGGACACGCACCTGTTGATCGCCACCCTGCTGCACCGGCTCAGCCGAGCGGAAGAAGCCATCGCCCACCTCGACAGCGTCCTGGACCTCGGGCTGGAGGCGCCCCAGGTCTACAGCCTGCGGGCCCAGCTACGGCATGCCAGCGGCGACTACGGCGGAGCGATCTCCGACCTGGATCGCTTCCTGAGCCTCTCCGATCAGCCCTTCGAGCATCCCGACGTCCAGCGCGCCTTCGACCTGCGCTCGGCCTGCGAGGCTCACCTCTAGCCAGGCATTCCAGGCAGAAGGTCCCCTCGGATCTCTCCCTGCGAACGAACGGGCGAGGGGTCGATCCGGCCCCCTCGCCCCTGTTTCCACGTGCCTAGAACTTGCGCGGCCGCTGCTCGGGACTCCAGCTGCGGACCTGCTTCTCCCCGAGCGCATCGACCCACTCGACCTTGACGCCCTCCCCGTCGGGCAGGGCCCGCAGGGTCTCGGTGATGTCCTCGGCTCCGCGCAGCTCTCGCCCGTTGAGTCGGGTGATCACGTCCCCCGGCCCCAGGCCCAGGATATGGGCAAGGGTCCCCGGGAAGACCGAGTCGACGTAGACGCCCAGCCCGTCCGCGAGCCCCAGCTCCGCGGCCCGCGAGGGCGAGACCTGCCCGACGCGCACGCCCAGGACATCGGTCCGCACGGGCTGACTCGGAGCTCGGCGGGAAAAGAGCATGCGCGGCCCCTCGGTTCCGAAGCGCAGGACGTGATCCGGCAACAGACTTCCGCCTTCGCGCTCGAACCAGTTCATGCCGCCTTGGCCCCCGAGCATGCCGCCGCCGACCTCGAGCTCTTCCTGGAGCTCGGGGTTCTGCTCGAGGATCTCGTCGAGGTTCGCGCCCTTGTACTCCCGGGTCCTCTCCTCGCCGTCCTCCTGCTCGGTGATGCGAATCACCCAGCCGTCCTCTCCCTGTTGAATGCTCACGGACTTGCCGTGGTGGAAGCTCGAGCCTTGCCCCCCCAGCTTGAGGCGTCCCTGGAACTCCTGCAGGTCAGGCAGGTTGGGCATCTGGAAGAGCTGGAGCTCGGGAGGCAGGGCGTCGAAGAAGAGAGCGCTGCGCGGCAACTCTCCGCCGATCTTCAGGCCGAAGAAGTCCCGCTCGGGAGCGTTGGCGAGCTCCCGCAGGGCCAGCCGCGCCGTCCAGGCCAGCTCCCGTCGCCCCGTGTCGCGAGCGAGCTCTTTCAGGAAGTCGCGTGCACGGACGTCGTCTCCGGCACGCTCGACCAGACGCTCGAAGTGCGCTTCCCGCTCGTCGAGGTCCACCTCCTGGAGCAACAGCTCCCAGTGGCTGGGGTCGAACTCACCGGTCGCGAATCCGAGCTCTCCCTCGTCCTCCGGTGCGGGCTGCACACGGATCAGTTTGCCCGGGGCGCTCTCGTCCGCCTCCTGGCCGGTCGAGACCGCGACGTAGGAAAGACAAGCAACGGGAAGGAAGAGCGCTAGGTTTCGAATCTTCAAAGTGGAACTCTCCGGTTGGAACGGGGCTCGCTCATCAGCGATAGCCGGCCAGTTGGTTGACTTGCAGCGCGGGACGCACTTCGGCCTCGGGCACGAGCCTCCATTCGCTGGAGGCGCCGGGCGCGGCGTCCAGCAAGCGCGTATCCGACCACCCCACACGACGCAGACCGCTGCTCTCGCGCAGCAGGGGACTCGCCCGGAAGGGATCCCGTACGGGCCCCAGATCCTCGGCCACGGTCACCGCCGGCAACGCGGAGGAGTCCACGATGCCCGGCTGGTCCTCGGCCTGCCACGGCCAGTCCCAGACACCCCCGAGGGCCACCAGCAGCACGGCGGCCGCGGCCAGGGGCAAGAGGCGCCTGGGGCCCGGAGACGGTCGCACGGACCGGGGCTCGGAGAGCAGTCCCTCCTCCAGCAGCCCCTGGCGCACGGCCGGCCAGAGACTGGGAGAGGAGGGTCCCTCCAGGGAACGATCCAGGTGGCCCACGAAGGCCGCGCGGGCCTTGCGGGCTTCCTCCAGCTCTCTCCGGCAGCTGGCGCAGTCGGAGAGGTGGAGACCTACGTCAGCCCGATCCAGGTCCTCGAGATCGTCCCCCACGTACAGGGGAATCTTCTCGAGGACGTCCGGGCAGGTGAGAGACTCGTCGGTCATGGTGCAGAAAGGTGGTGCGAGGCCATCAGCCCTCTTCGGGCCGGGAAGTGGTCTCACTGGGTCGTACGGATCTCGCCTCCGGGTGTTGGCGGGGCTTGGCTCCCGCACCTTGCATGCGGCTCCATTCGTCCTGGAACAGCTTGCGGCCTCGGTGCAGGCGCCAGCGCACGGTGACGTGGGTGGCCCCGACGATGCGCGCGATCTCCGTGCAGGGCAGGCCCTCGAGCTCGCGCAGCACCATGACCGTGCGGAAGTGGGGCGCCAGGCGATCGATGCAGGCGCGCACCTGGGAAACGGTTTCTTCCCGCTCGAGACCCTCGGAGGGCAGCTCGCCGTCCACCGCCAGCTCCCACTCCCCCTCCTCGTCTTCGGGGGCCGCGGTACTGACCTGGGGCCGGCGCTTGCGCAGGGTGTCGATGGCGAGGTTGGTCACGATGCGGTAGAGCCAGGTGGTGAACTCGTGCCGAAAGTCGAAGCGCTCGAGGCTCTTGAAGACCCGGATGAAGGCTTCCTGGGCCAGGTCGCGCGCGTCCTCGGGGTTGGAGACCAGATTGCGGGCCACGCGCAGGGCCCGGTTCTCGTGGCGCCGCACCAGGGCCTCGAAGGCGGCCTCCGACCCGGCCTGGGCGGCACGGATCAGCTCGTGGTCCCCCGGCCCCTGGGCCGGGATCTCGGCCACGGAGGGGCCTTGGGGCTCGGAATCTGGGTCGGTGGCCAACGGTAAGGGGGCCGAGGACGTCCTCGGCAGGGTTCGGGACGGGAGTTCCAAGGGATTCTAGCTCCCTGGGCCCTACGGACGGCCCCGCCAGGCGTTGGCGAGAACCTAGGCCAGGCTGGGGAAGCGGCCCTGGATGGCCCCGATGTGCCGGTACTTCGCGCGCCGTGCTTCCAGGAGCTGCTCGATCGGGATGCCCTCCAGCTCCTCGAGGTTGCGGGACAGCACCCGCTTGACCTCGGCCATGGCGACCGAAGGGGCCCGGTGCGCGCCGCCCTGAGGTTCGCTGATGACCTGGTCGATGACCTTGAGTCCGATCAGGTCCTTCGAGGTCAGCTTGAGGGCTTCCGCGGCCTCGGGCGAACGCTCGCCGTCCTTCCACAGGATCGCGGCGCACCCCTCGGGGCTGATGACCGAATAGTAGGCGTGCTCGAGCATGAGCACCCGATCGCCGATGCCGATTCCAAGGGCCCCGCCGGAGCCGCCTTCACCGATCACGACCACCAGGATCGGCACCCTGAGGGTGAACATGGCCATGATGTTCTCGGCGATCGCCATGGCCTGCCCGCGCTCTTCGGCCCCGATGCCCGGATAGGCCCCCGGCGTGTTGATCATGCTGACGATCGGCAGGCCGAGCTTCTCCGCCAGCCTCATCTTGCGCAGCGCCTTGCGGTAGCCCTCCGGGTGCGCGCAGCCGAAGTTGCACTCGAGCCGCTCCTTGGTCGTCCTGCCCTTGCGGTGGGCGATGAGCATGCAGCGCCGGTCGTCGAGGGTCGCGAAGCCGGTCAGGATCGCCTGGTCATCGGCAAAGTAGCGGTCGCCGTGGAGCTCCAGGAAATCGTCGAAGACCTCGGCCACGTAGTCGCTCGCCACGGGGCGCTTCGGGTGGCGCGCCACGTTGACCCGCTCCCAGGCGGTGAGGTCGGCGTAGGTCTTGTTGATCTCCTCGGTCCGCTTGGCCTTGAGGGCCTCCAGCTCGGGAGAGATGTCCAGGTGGGTGGACAGGGACAGGGCCTCGAGCTCGGCGATCTTCGCCTCGATCTCGTCGATCTTCCGCTCGAAGGCCATCCCCCCGGCGGCGTCGTTGCTCCCTTTTGCCTTGCTCAACCTTGGTCCAGCCCCTCCCCGGAGCCCTTCCCCAGGCGCAGATCCTGGTGCAATGGCCCGCCGATGACAACCGCGGAGTTCGCCCGAACGGCTTGGGAGCCGGACCGTGGCTAGCTACCATGGGGCCGTTCCGCGCCTCCTTCGTCCCCATCCTACGTCCTCTTTTCCATCCCGGGATGCCCCCTATCGTCGAGGCCTCTGAAGAAAAGGAAGTCCCCGCCGCGCCCCTGCCTGACGCCTGGCGCATCGAGGTCTTCCGCCGTGCCGAGGTCGAGGACCCGGCTGGAAACGAAGCCCAGGGCAGCCTGCTCGAGCTGGGAATCGATGGCCTCGAGGCCATCCGGGTCGGCAAGGGCTACCTGCTCTCGCCCCACTACACGAGGGAAGAGGCGCAGCGCATCGCCCTCGAGCTGCTGGGCGACGCCACGGTCAACGAGACGCGCATCATCGCGCCGGGGACGCCCCCGAAGAACCCCGGCGGGACCCACCGCGTCCTGGTCCTGCCCCGCCCCGGAGTC
>JAUIEE010000114.1 GCA_030428965.1 bacterium
CATGCCATTCCCCCCTTCTTGCCTTCACCGCCATCGAGAATCAGCGGTGTAACCAGCAACACCTCGGTGCCGTTTCCACGCTCCGAGTGAATCTCCATTCGACCGCCCAGGTTGTTGAGCCGCTCACGAATGCCGAACAGTCCGACCCCGCGCATGCCTACGGCAGCCGTATCGAAAGCATCTCCATCATCCTTCACACGAATGAACAGCGACTGACCGTCGCACTCCATGTCGACCCAGGCCCTCTTGGCCCGGGCGTGCTTGGCAACGTTGTGCAAGAGCTCGCGCACGGCCCGGAACAGGAGCACGCAGACTCGCTCGTCCAGACCCGCGGGGACTCCGGCCTCGACCAACGTGACCTCTAACCTGTGGGTCTCACCGACGTTCTCGACCAGCCACTGCACCGCAGGGACGAACCCCAGGTCGTAGAGAATGGGCGGACTGAGCTGAAAGCTCATGGAGCGAACCTGCTGATTGGCCGACTCGATCCACTTGGCGATCGCCTCGAGCTCGTCCGCCTCGGAGGGCGGCAGCCGCTTTCTCAAGGCCCCGAGCTTCATGTGGGCCAGGGCAATGGTCTGCCCCAGCCCGTCGTGCAGCTCGCCGGCAAGGCGCTTGCGCTCGCGCTCCTCGGCCAGCAAGAGCTCCGACTGCATGGAAGAGAGCTGCTTGCGGGAGCGCGCATCGAGCTCGTCCCTCGTCCTCTGCAGGTCCAGCTCGACGTTCTTGCGATCGGTCACGTCCTCGGAAATCCCCGCGACCCTGTAGATCTCCCCGGTCGAATCGCTGATCGGGAAGGCCCGGTCTCGAATCCAGCGCAACGATCCATCCGCGCGCAGCAGGCGATACTCCTCTTCGTAGTCCCCGAGGGCTGCCTGGGAACGAAAGGCAGCGACCACCCGGGCCCGATCCTCGGGATGAATGCTCTCCGACCAACTCGCTGGATCGTCGAACAAGCTCTGACGGCTGCGCCCCCAGACGGTCTCGTACGCCGGGCTCACGTAGATCATCTCGTTCTTACGCCAGTCCGTCAGCCAGAACACTTCGGTGATGGTTTCGGCCAGCTGGCGAAAGGCGAGCTCGCTCCGACGCAAGGACTCCTGGGTCGCTTTCAGCTCGGTGATGTCCACCGCCACCCCCAGCACGGCACGCTCGACTCCCCCGGCGGAGAACGGGATCCTGGTGGTCTGCAGGACGCGCTGGTGGCCGTCCGCGTCCTGGAAGACCTCTTCTTCCACGACCTCGGGTTTGCCGCTGGCCATGACCTTGCGGTCCTCGGCCAGAGCGAGCTCTTGCGCTTCCCGGGTCGAGTGAAAGTCCCCCAGGGATTGCCCCGTGACCCCCTTCACCGTGGTTCCGTAGGCCTGGGCAACAGCTTCGTTGGCCAGGAGAAAGCGCCCCTCCCAGTCCCGGGCGAAGATCATGTGCGGATCGAGATCGATGATCTGGCGCAGCTGCACCTGCAGGGCGCTGCGCTCCCGCTCGAGGTGCTTGAAGTCGAGCGCCACCCCCGCGACTCCGGCCAGCCGCGAGATCAGCTCGAGGTCGAACTGCTGGGGTCGCCGGGCTTCCCGGTAGTACATGGCGAACGTCCCCACGACCCCACGCCGCGCGGACAGGATCGGCTCCGACCAGCAGGCCCCCAGCCCGGCCTTACGCGTCACGAGCCGGAAGGGCTCCCAGTTGGGATGGGTCTCGAGGTCTTCGGCGATCACCCGGCGCCCCAGGGCAGCCGCCGCTCCGCAACTGCCGACCTGGGGACCGATCGCCAGCCCGTCCACCAGACGGGAGTACTCCTTCGGCAGGCTGGGCGCCGCCCCGTGGCGCAGGCACTGCTTCTCCTTGTCCACCAGCAGGATCGAGCACAGCTGGTCGGGCGCCAGCTCTTCGACGACGCGAGCCAGGCTCTCCAGGACCTCTTCGAGCGGCGCCCCGGACACGAGCTTCTCCAGGACACAGTTCCTCCCGCGAAGGACCGCCTCGGCCTGGTCTTGAAGCAAGGTCATCTCCATCTCCTCCCGAGCGCTGGACTCTAGCACGGAGAACCGAAAATCAGGGAAGCGACCTCACCCCTCGGTCAGGACTTCGCCCAGACACGCCCCCAGGGCCTCCAGGGTGATGGGCTTGGCAAGTACCGCGGCGACGTTGGCGCCGAAGCTCTGCTCCAGCCCCACATCCGATCCCCAACCGGTGAGGATCACCACGGGCAGCGACGGAAAGCGCTCCTGCAAGGCCTTGGCCACCTCGGCTCCGCTGAGCCCCGGCATGCCGAAGTCGGTGATCACCGCGTCGTAGTCCCCCTCCTGCATGCGGTCGAGAGCTTCGCGCGGCGAGGTGAAGCCGCGGGACTGGTGTCCGACGATGCGTACCAGGGCCTCGACCGTGCGCAGCACCTCAGGATCATCGTCGATCACGAGCACCCGCGCGATGGCCCGTCCGCGTGCGACCTGGGAGGCCGGTACGCTGGGCGCAGATCGGTAGCGGGGCAGCCACAGCCGAAAGAGACTGCCTTGCCCGGGGGTGGAGTCCACCTCGATCTCCCCCCCCAGCCTGCGAGCCAGGCTCCAGCAGGTGCTCAGACCAAAACCCGACCCGCGGGACCCTTTCGTGGTGAAGAAGGGCTCGAAGACACGCTCCTGGAGCTCCCCCTCCATCCCGGTGCCTTCGTCGGCGACCGAGACGATGACCCTCTCGCCTTCGGCCCCAACGCTCAGGGTGAGCGCACCGTCGGCCTCCATCGCATCGACGGCGTTGAAGATCAGGTTGACCAGGATCTCACGAATCTCGGTGGCGTTGCCCAGGGCTACGACGTTGGCCTCGAACTCGGTCTCGAAGCGGATGGAAACCCCGCGCTTGAGGGCCTCGTGGCACCACTTGTGACGCGTGAACTCGATCATCTCCTCGGCCAGGGGAGCCAATTCGACGTTCGTGGCGCGACTGTCGCTCTGCCTCCCACTCGCAAAGCTCTGCAGGCGACGTACGGTGTTGGCCGCATCCAGCGCACAGGTGCGGATGCGCTGCACGGCGGCGCTCACGTCGCGGTCGCAGGTCTCCTTCGACAGGAGCACATCGCAGAACCCGAGGGCGACGAAGAGCGAGTTGTTGAAGTCGTGGGCGATGCCCGCGGCCATTTGCCCCAAGGCGGACAGACGCTCCGCCTGCACGATACGTTTCTGAGCGGCCTTGGCCTCGTCCAGCGCCTGGTTCAACCAGCCGATCAGCTGCAGGTTGTTGAGGGCCGTGGCCGCATGATCCGCGAAGAGCGAGAGCAGGCGCATGTCGCTGCGCGGGAAGCGATGGGGTGCCCCGCGGTGATCGAACTGGAGAACGCCGATCACCTTGTCGTTCACCCGCAGCGGAGCGCAGAGAACGGAGGCGATCTTGTAGCGTTTGATGCTGCGGCGATCGCGTAGGTCCGGCTGGGAGGACGTGTCCTGGATCAAGATGGGTTCGCGGGCTTGCCTTGCCCGATCCAGGATCGTCTCACTGACGGGATGCTCCCCTTGAAACTCCCCCTGCACATGGGACGAGAAGATGCGCGAACCGCCGTCTTCGTCGAACAGGATCAGGAAACTGTTCTCCGCGTCGAACAGCTCCCGCAGACCGTCACCGACACAGGCCAGGAGTTCCTCCCGATCGTGGATGCGATTCATGGAGCGGGAAATCTCCAGCAAGCGCTGCAGCTGTTGCGCAGAGAGGCTCTCTCCAACGTCCCCCTGCCGTCCCTCGAGGACCCTGGGGGCAGGCCCCGAATACTGTCGCTCCAGGTAGCTCCGGACGGCGCCTTCGAGTTCGTTCAGGCTTGAGGTCGGGGAACTCTTCATCAGGGGGCGCTGACCCTCCTGGGTCCAGCTGCCCCGCCAGGATACTGACCGGGGCGCACCGGCGCACGGGTCAGCGGGCCCGCGCCCCTCCGGGGCGAGAGCCTAGGAGCGGAAACGCGCGTTCAGCTTGGCCAGGAGGCCCTGACGCTGAGGGGCCTCGAGGTAGCGCCGCTCGAATTCGGTGCCTTCCCAGCCCTGCAGGGCCTCACGAAAGACCTCCAGGACCTGCCCCATCCAGAGTCCCGCCCGGTGCCCGCGTCCCTGACACCAGTGGAGTTCCGCCAGCCATGCATAGACCTTCCAGCGCAACTCCCCAACCCCGAGCTCCTCCGCCAATTCCCGGGCCAGGTGCAGCTCCCGCGCCGTTTCTGCCCAGGCGCCTGCCCCCAGGGCAGCCGCCCCGCGCAAGAGTCGCGCCTCCGCCTGGTAGAGCGGAGTCCCGAGCCGTCGAGCGATCTCCAGGGCCCTTTGCGCGTCTCCCGCGGCCGCGGCCAGGTCCTGGGACTCCAGCTCGAGCTCGCCTCGCACCAAGGTGGCCCGGACCTCGAGCCGAGGGTCGCGAACCTCGGCGATCTGAGCCCACCCGACCTCAACCTCTTCCATGCCTTCCGCCCTGCGCCCAAGGAAAGCGAGCAGCCTGCCCTTCCACACGTGCAGCATCGCTCCGTCGGCTCGGTTGTCGACCGAACGTGCCAGGGCCAAGCCCTCCTCCGCCGAAGCCAGAGCCTCGGGCAGCCACCCCAGGGTCGTTTCGATGCGGCAAGAGGTCATCAGGGCTCCGATCTTGGCCGCACCTTGATCTCCGATCTCCGTGGCCAGCTCCCGCGCCCGTCGGGCCTGCTTCCAGGCCTCCTGCAGGCGGCCTTTGTCCAGCCAGAGCTCCGCCAGGTTCCGGCGACAGTGAACCTCTCCGTTCCTGTCGCCGAGGCTCACCCGCGTTTCCAGCGCTTCTTCCATACCGCGGATGGCCTTCGCGAACCGACCCAACCATCCCTCCAGCAGGGACAGGTTCGCCAGGGTCAACGCCTCCGAGGCCCTGTTCCCCAACCTGCGCTTGGCCGCCAGGGCACGCATGTAGTGCCGACGCGCCTGCAGGTAGTCTCCTTCGACCAGAGCCACATTGCCCAGGTTGACGAGCAACCGACTCTTGCCCTCCCTGTCCCCCGAGGACTCCCGCAGGGTGAGAGCCTTGTGGTAGGTCGCCCGGGCCAGCTCATAGTCCCCTTCCTCGAAGGCGATGACCCCGAGGTTCGTCCACAGCGATGCGGCTTCTGCCCCCGCCGCCTCGGGCCCGAGGGCCTGGAGCCCGCGCTCGATCCAGCTCTTCGCCTCTCCACTGCGCCCCCCGCGGAACTCGATCTTCGCGAGCAAGCCGCAGGCCTCGGCCAGCTCGGGGGGTGCGGCCGCTTGCCCGAAAGCGTCCAGGCCCCCGAGCAACTCCTCGCGCGCCCTCACGGCTTCTCCCGAGGCCTCGAGGGCCACGCAGCGCTTGCGCATCAGACGTAGCCGATCCTCGGCCGCCTCGGGCGAGGCCGCGTCGAAGGCGGCCAAGGCGTGCGCGGGTTCTCCCAGCTGCAGGTGAGCGTCGCCTCGATACTCCTCGACCCAAGAAGGAGAGCCGTCCGACCCCTTCTGCATTTCCCTGGCCAAGGACAGGGATCGGTCGGGGACGTGGCGCGCCACGAGTCCACGCAAGGCTCTCCGGCCGAACTCGTGGGCCATGTCGTGCCAGTCGCAGGCCAGGGCGTGACGTGCGATCTGTTCGGCGTTCTGATCCGCGTCCTCCCGGCGACTCCAGGCCGAACACGCCCGACGGTGCAAACCCCGCAGCTCTTCCTCGTTCAGACGCGCCAGGACGGCGCGTGTCACCGCTTCGGAGCGCAAGACGTATCCGCGGCGGTCCCTTCGGACCCCGAGGCGCACGAGACCTCGTCTTGCCAGGCTGCCCAGGTTCCGTTCGACCCACGGCTCGCTTTCCCCCAGGACCGCCTCCAGGAAAGCGACGTCGACCTCCGTGCCCAGCACGGCCAGGGCCGCGGCCAGCCGGTGTGGCTCGCCGTCCAGGAGCGCCATCTCCGCGGCCAGGGCGTCTCCGAGGGAGCTAGGAAGACTCTCGAGCAACAGCTCATCGAGATCCCGACGAGGATCCCTCCACCACGCCTGGGCCATGGCCCGCGCCCCGACCTCCGCGAAGTGGGGATGCCCTTCGGATACCTCGGCGATGCGCCGCAGCAGGGTGCGATCCGGCAAGCCCATGTCGAAGATCGATGCCGCGATGCGGCGAGCCTCGGCAAGGGACACGCGCTCCAGGCGGGCGGCGTCCAGTCCGGAGAACTCATCCAGCTGCTGCTCGCCCCAGGGTAGGGCGCCGGCCGTGAGGACGAACAGGAGACCCTGCATGGGTCCCCGGGCCAGAAGTTCGAAGAAGCGCAGCGAGGATGCGTCGAGCTGATCGACGTCGTCGACCAGGCAAACCCAGGGCCGATCCCTGGCATTGCGGCGCAGGATCCGCAGCAAGCGTGCGAAGAAGTCTCGCTCGGCAGTCAGGTAGCTCTCGGTCGAGCCATCGGCAAGGGAAGGAACGATCGCCGCCACCTGCTCCCCGTCTTGCCGAAGGTCGGCCTCGACCCCGACGGCGAGCTGGCCGAGCAATTCGGGCACCCAGACCAGGGGCGCGGCCGCGTCACTGCAGCGCAACGAACAGACGCGCACCCCTTCCAGGAGCGACCTCGAGCCCACCTCCTCCAGGAAACGCGTCTTGCCGACCCCGCGCTCCCCCAGGAAGGCCAAGACCGTTTCCCGGGCCTTGCCCGAGTGCAGCCCTTGCACGGCACGTGCAACCCGGGCGAGCTCCGCTTCGCGGCCACAGAAACGTGCCTCGACGACTTGACCGCCGGGAAAGCGCTCGACCTCACCCAGGATCGGGACGAGGTCCCGCAGGACGCGCCGGGGATCCGCGTAGCGCGTGTCTTCATCGGACGCGACCATCCGCAGAAGGACCTGTTCGATCTCTTCACTCACCTCCCCTGGCGGCGCGGGCTCTTCCAGATCAGGACGTCCGGGGATGGTCCCGGTGAAGGCTTCCAGGAAGGCGGCCCCGAGTGCGTACACATCGCTGGAGCTCGTGCCCGGCTCCCCCGCCAGGATCGCGGGCGCGGAATACCGAGGCGTACCGACGATCTCACCGTCGTGCCCGGCTTCCACCGACCGGGCGTACCCGAAGTCGACCAGGACCAGCCTGGGCTCGCCCGAGGAGACAAGCTCCACGAGCAGGTTGGCGGGCTTGATGTCACCGTGCACCCACCCGGCGTCGTGAAGATAGATGAGGGCCCGGCAGGCCTGGAGCAGCAACTCGCCGGCGGCCTGTGGTCCCAACCTTGCCGCCGCGCGGTCCAGGGTCTCCCCCTGCACCCACTCCATCGTGAAGTAGTCCCGTTCGAGGTGGACGTCGCGTCCGAACTCGAAGACCTCGGGCAGATGGGGATGGCGCAGCTGGCTCAGCAGCGAGAACTCGGTGCGGATCTCCTCGCGAGCTCCCTGCGAGGCAGCCAGCTTGAGGGCTACGGACTGCCCTCCGACGAGGTCGGTGGCCAGGAAGACAGATCCCGTCTCCCCGGCCCCCAATCTCGCCTCGAGGGCGTAGCGTCGGGCAACCGGCGTCTGCAGCAGCATGGGCCGTCGCACCCTAGCGACGGCTCCGGCTACTGTCGCGTGCCGTCGCTGACGAAGTTCTCGCTGCCCGAGACCGTGATGCGCCGGGCCACGCTGCGTCCGAAGAACGTGTTCGAGGAACCGGACAGCCGGAACTCGCTGCGGGGAGCCAGCACGACGCCACGCAGGAGGTTGGAGTTCCCGTCCAGGGAGATCGCCGCTCCGCACTCTCGGCTGTCCGCGTAGGCCAGCACGCCGTCGGCCGCGGCCGTAATCGAGCTGGAGCTGGCCGAGATCGAGATGTCCTCGGCACTGACCAGGGTCAAGACGGCGGTCAGGTTCGAGCCTTCCACCGAAATCGATCCGGCGCTGTAGACGATCCCGCTCACGGGAACTCCGCTCAGGGTCATGGGCGCACCGTTGGCATCGGGAACGATGACCACGTCTCCGGAGAAGTAGGTGCCGGCGGCGATCGCCTGGGCCCGATACCAAGCGGCTTTGTTCCGCGTGCGGAGGTAAGGAACGACACCTTCCGGCTCGAGTTCGCCCAGCTCGTGTCCGTCTCCGTGCACCGAAACCCCCAGCCGGTAGCGCATGTGGTTCTGGACGAGGTGGAAGTCACCGCCGATCCGTGCGGACCCGTGGGTCTTGGCGTCTCCGTAGAACGTGTTGGAGTTTCCGACCAGCTTCAGGGGAGTTCCCGTAGCAGCCGTCGCGTGGAGCACCTCCCCCATCCAGATCTGATGCTCGGCGAGAGGCACTCCGCCCATCATGTCTGCGATGGCCTGGGCGCGAGCCTCGTACAGCTCCTGGTCGTAGCAGTACATCTTGCCGAGCGGACCGTAGGTCCCGTCCAGGCCGTTGCCCTGAACGCGGCCGAGCACCGAGAGGTACTCCCCCGGCTGGGGCTTCTGGGTGGGATCGTTGAGGAAGACGTCGAACTCGACGCCGTAGAGGGTTCCGTCGTCCCGCCACTGGCCGATCTGCCCGTTCGAGGCGAAGACCGTCTCGGCCAGGAGCTCCTTGGTGAGCACGCGAATCTTGTCCTCGTACTCCGCCTCACCCGAGCGGTAGTTGGGCGTGATCGACCACAGCCCCCGCTCGACAACCTCGATGGCGAGGCAGTTCCACTCCGACTCCGGACCAAGGGCGGCCTGGACGTTCTCGTTCAGGGTCTCGTTCGACTCGGTCAGCGGAAGGTCTTCCTCGCTGCCTTGCAGGGCAGTCGGGGCAACACCGGTTGCCAGGGCGGCGAGGACGAGGGCGCTGACATGCGTAAAGGACGATCCGATCTTCGCGAAAGACATCGCGACTCCTTCTGTTGGGGCCTTCGGGGCGCTGGCGGGCTGGTTACGTCCAGCCCGGAACGGCTCCGCATCGCTGTGGGGGACGCCCTATGTCGTCCGAATCGGCCGTTGGGTTGAGGCACGCCTGGCGGCGGCCAGCGCAGGAGGTGTTGGGGAACCTCCGGCTGCGCCTGGCCGCGCGCTCGCATCTCGAGCTGAGCCCCCCCAGAGACCGCGGCGCCGATCTTTCTAGTATATTGCAATCAGTGGCGGCCGGACCGAACTCAAGGGCCTGTCCTCCGAAAGGAGCTCGAATTCGGCTTTGCTTCCCAGGTTTGGGACGCATGGCCCCTCCGTGGGCCGGCTACCCGAGTCCCCAGGAATGTGAGAGTTTCCTGCCACCGTCGCGCCGCCCCGCGGTATGGGGTCCCCATGAGGGCCCTCTCCAGGCAGAACCTCCCCCGGCGCGCCTCCGCGCGGCCCCTGGAGGAGCTCATTCGTCATCACCAGGGTGCCGTACGCGGCTTCCTGTTCTTCCTGGGGTGCCCGGCTCACCAGGTGGACGACCTTTGCCAGGAGGTCTTTCTCGTCGTGCTCTCCCGGGACTTCGAGGATCGCCATCCCACGCAGACCGCGGCTTTCCTGCGGCGTGTGGCTCGCAACCTGTTCCTCAAGGCGATGCGCAACCTGGAGCGGGAGCCCAACTCGCTCGAGATCCAAGGCCTGGAGAACGCGTGGGTGACCTACCAGGGTGACGACCAGGGGGGCCGCTATCTCGATGCCCTCGGCGAATGCCTTCGCACCCTGCGCCCCAGGGCCACGGACGTTCTGCAGCTACGCTACCGGGACAAGGAAACTCCGGCTGCGATCGGTCGCCGCGTGGGCCTGAGCGAGTCCGGCGTCAAGTCGATCCTGGTTCGAACCAAGAAATCGCTGCGCAGCTGCATCGAGCGGAGGCTCTCCCGGTGAACTCCTACGAGGACCGTGTTCTCGACCACGCCCTGGGAACCTACTTCGATCCGGGTTCCGAGGTCGACCTGACCGAACGCATCTTGGAGGCTCTGAAAACCCGTAGCCGCCGCACCGGCTCGAACGGGAGCGTGCGCGGTGACGAGCCCTGGTCCCGCGAGACGTCTCGTCCGACCCGCGCCAGGTCCAAGCGGCTCGCCGCAGCCGCCGCTCTGCTCCTGCTGACGGGTCTCTGTGCACTGGGTTGGTGGAGGAGCCGAACGGCTTCACCGCCCATCGTGGCAACGGCCTCCGAGGCGCTCTCGGTGCAGCGTGCCGACGGCACGCGGGAGAGGACGCGCACCCTGCGCGAGGGCGACCGGGTCGAGCTCCTCGGCGACGATCCGTCGTTGCTGCTGCGGTCCGGCACGAGAATGTGGAGCCGGGGGCGCGCCGAGCTGTCGCTCGGTGCAAAGGGGGACCGGGATCGAATCGAGCTCTTGTCCGGGACGTGGGAACTCGAGACCGGGGCCTCCCCCTTGACGCTCGTCGCCGGAGCGGTGGCGCTCGAACTGGGCGCCGCAGAGTCGATCCGGGGTGAGCTGCTCTGGTATCCCCCCACCGCCCAAGACGGGGGGCCTACGGGCCTCTTCGCCTTCCAGGTCGCCCGGGGCAACCCGCGCCTGATCCTTCCCACGGGCCAGGAGCGCCTGGAGTCCGAAGACCGGATCCAGCTGGTCCTCGAGCAGGTCGGGGGTCAGGCGCGCGCTCGCCACACGCGGGAGGTGTTCGAGAACCAGGTGATCTCCGCTCAGGTCCGCCAAGAGTGGATGAAGGGCTATGGCCCGGCGATGGAGACCCAGCTGGACGACTTCCTGAGCCAGCGTCCCTGGGGCTGGCGCGCTCTCGATCCATGGCTGCGGGAACACCTGCGCGAGGGCCCATGGCAGGTGGCCGCTTTCCTCCTGGACTACATCGTTCGCACCGAGGACCCCCAGGGCCTGGAGCTGGCTCGGGAGCTGTGGCTCGACTTCCCCGAACACTTCACCCTGGATCACATCCTGGCCCTGGCGGAGCGGGGCGCCTTCGAGATGGAGCGCGAGCTGGTCGCCATCTGGAGGAGCACCCCGGATGCGCCCCCCGACGAGCGACTGACCCTCGCCGCTCACCTCGCCCCCGCGGGTCACGAAGAGGCGCTTCTGGCCCTGCACGACTACCTGGACTCCCCCTTTCTCGAACGGGCCGATCCGGTTCTGATGCTGCTCAGCGCCCTGGCCCTCGAGCGGAGCGGAGACGCCGCCCCCTGGGCCCGGGTGCGCGCTTTCCTCCTGGAACGCGTCGAGGCTTCCCTCGCCGGCGGGCAGAGGCCCCTCGCGCGGGAGTCCACGCTGCTGTACGAGTACTTCGACGACCTGCGCCGAGGAACGACCCCCCTGCGTGTGAGCTACCTCCAGCGACGCGTGATGCCCTTCGTGGAGCGGGAGTCGAAACAGCTCTCCAGCCTCGAGGAGGTGCGCGCACGAGCCGACGAGGTGTTCCGGCGCTAGGTCGGTATGTAAAGGTCGGGGGGCCGGTCCGGTTTCTTGCCACCGAAGGACTCCGCGCGGGAATGGAGCTGCATCGTCCCCGCCGGGGAGACCTGATCCGAATTCCGCCGGCACGACCGGCTACCCCCTTCGAAAACCATGAAACGACCTCTGTGCCTGACCTTGCTCACCGGCTGTCTGTTGACCACAGCCTCCGCCCACGCCCTTGGGGGCGAGGGCCAGGCCGCCTATTCCGGCAAGAGTCCTTCGACGCCGGCCAGTCCGGAGAAACTCGTCGCCCTGTTCGACAAGCTGCTCGTCGTTCAGGAAGCATGCGCCGTCGACGGTGGCAGCGACACGGTGGGCCTCGTGATCGAGAAGCTCGCCAAGGAGCTGGCCGTTCACTCCGAGAGCCGGGACGTCGTGTTCCCGCTGCTCGAGCGGCACTTCACCGCCTCCGACTCGACCGACCTGCAGCGATCGCGCATCCTCGACCTCGTGGCCTGGGTCCCGGGCAAAGAGGCTCTCCAGGCCGCCCAGCGCTTCCTCACCACGAGTCCGCGGAGCTTCGGCGAGAACCACCTGCTGGCCTTCGCGGAGCAGGGCTCGGAGCCCCACGCGGTCGCGCTGCGTGAGCGCATCGACGCGGGGCACGCCGAGAGCATCCGACCCGTCGCCTTCTTCGCCCTGCACGGCGACGCTTCAGGCAAACAAGAGCTCCTGAAGGCGGCCCAGATGTGGAAGCAGGGACACAGCTCCCTGGCCGACGGCTACGTGGCCGCCTGGGCCCTGGCCGAACTGGGAGACCGAGCGCTGCTCGACAGCATGCCTGCCCTGGTCCACGAGAAGGTCCTGGCAGCCCTCGACGAGGGCGACCTCGAGCGCGCACGGAAGCTGGCCCTGGGTCGGGAGTACTTCGCCGCCATGGAGTCCGAAAAGGCCCAGGCGTGGAGCCGCAAGAGCAAGGTCGGGTTTGGGCTGAGTTACCTGCCCCACAGGCTCGAGTACCACGCTTCGGCGCGCGCCGAAGAGGCCCAGAGCGCGGCCCAGATCTTCGACCTGATCGAGCGGCTCACGCCCGCCTCGAGCTGACCTGTGGCGCCCTCCGCGAACCCGGGAGGTCCGCGGGGGGCTCGATTCTCCGGCCCCGGGCCCGAGCGCCCCAGGCGAGGCTTGACGGAAAGGCAAAATCCGGGTCTGCTCCGGAATACTGGGGTTTGTTTTCCGAATCTCTAGACGCCGACTCCCGACCCCGAGTTCCCGTTCCAACGCACGACGATCATGCTCTCTCTGCTGCTTCTAGCTCTTTCCCTGCCGCCCGCTCCCGTCCCCGTCGTTCCCCCCCCGGTCCTCCAGGAAGAGGAAGCCGACCCTGAGTTCGACCAGCGCCTGGCGGATGCCGGGGACGATGTAGCGAAGCTCCTCGAGCTCGCCGAGTGGTGCAAGGAAAACGACCGACGAGCCCTTTCGCGGGATGTCTTCAAGAAGGTCGTCGAGCTTGCTCCGGACAACGAAGCGGCCCGCAAAGGCCTTCGCCACCACCTGTACGACGGCAAGTGGTTCGAGAGCTATGCCGAGCTCTCGGCCTACCGCCGGGACGAAGCCAAGCGCAAGCTCGAAG
>JAUIEE010000582.1 GCA_030428965.1 bacterium
GCCTGGACCACCACCGGCTGCGCGCCACCCGGGGCTGGCGCACGGCCGTGACCACCGACGAGAGCACGCCCCACTGGAGCGTGCACGTGTCCCGGAATCGCTTCTACGCCACGGCCCATTGCCGGATGGTCCGGGCCGTGCTCCACTCGAACACAGGTCGTGCTCGACGCCGCGCCATCCGGCGCGCCGTCCTGCACGCCCTGGAGGACTTCAAGCTGATCACCATCACCCGAGGCGGCGTCCCTCGCCCGGCTCCATTTGCGGAAGATGTTTTGTGAGAAGCACAGTGTGCCCCTCACGAAAACACCTACCACGTCGCATTGACCGAGCAGGGCTGAGGACACCGCCTCTCACGCCTTCCGCAGGTAGGTGTGATACAGGAGCGTGCGGTTGGTCGCATTCCACCGGAAATGGGCCCTCCCAGGTTCCCCGCAGGTGCCCCAGTTTCGGCGTTTCCCAGGAGCCCGATTCTAAGCCCGGTTGAGGCCCAAATCGGCGCTGGCGCTACCTAGAAGGCCGATTCGGCGAGTTCCCCTGAGGGGAACTTGGCGGGGAACTTGGCGCTCGAAAGTTCCCCGCTGTCAGGAGTGATGGGGGAGTTCCCCGGTGGTTCCACTCTGGTCGCGCGGAGGCCCGACTGAGCCGCTCATTGTCCGCGCAGAGAAGGCGAAATCTGCACGTCCAGTTCGCTGCATACGGAGTGTGGAATCAGTGCAAAGCCCGGAGTCCTTGTGCTGCCTAAACCGTCGCCGCTGGCTTCTCCGCGACCCCCTGGATCTCTTGTGCGGCGCACCCGCGAATCTACAATAGAGCCTAGCTCGGGACCCCAATCCAAGCCGGCTGCGTAGCCCTCCCTCCAAGTCTCTCCGAGCCGTTCCCAGCCGGGGCATGCCCCCGCGGAGAGACCGATGGCTGACGAGCCGAAGCGACTGAACGTCGAGTGGGTGCCGCGCGAGCGGCTGTTCGCCAACCCCGCCAACCCCCGCGTCAACGACGCCGCCGTGCCCCACGTGGTGGCCTCGATCCGGCGGTTCGGCTGGCAGCAGCCGATCGTGGCCCGCCCCTCGGGCGAGGTGATCGCGGGGAACACGCGCCTCAAGGCGGCCGACGAGCTGAACGCGGCCGAGGTGCCCGTGGCCTGGTTCACGGGCGACAGCCTCGACGCCGTCGCCTACGCGATCGCCGACAACCGCTCCCACGAGTTCGCCGAGTGGGACGAGGTGGGCCTGGCGAAGCTCTTGGAGGAGTTGCGGGCCGAGGACGCCCTGGAAGGGGTCGGCTTCACGGGGCAGCAGATCGACGAGCTGCTGGCTGAGATCGAGGCCCAGGCCGAGGCGTACGAGGTTGACGATCCCGGCCCCGAAGAGCTGCCCGAGGACCCCGTCAGCCAGCCCGGCGACCTGTGGATCCTAGGCCGCCACCTGCTGCTGTGCGGCGACGCCCGCGACCCCGCCAAGATGGAGGAGCTGCTCCAGGGCAAGCAGGCCGACCTCGTGTGGACCGACCCGCCCTACGGCGTGAGCTACGAGGGCAAGACCGCCGACGCCCTCACGATCCAAAACGACGGCCAGGAGGGCCTGGGTGCGCTCCTGGAGGCCGCCCTGGGCAACGCGGCCAAGGTGTGCCGCCCCGGCGCTGTCTGGTACGTCGCTGCGCCTGCTGGCCCGCAGTTCGCCCAGTTCGGGCGCGTGCTGACCGACCTCGGCGTCTGGCGGCAATCCCTGGTTTGGGTGAAGGACGCCTTCGTGCTGGGGCACAGCGACTTCCACTACCGCCACGAGGCCCTGCTGTACGGCTGGGTGCCCGGCGGGGACCACCGCCGTCCCCCTGAGCGCACCCACGACTCGGTCTGGGAATGCGACCGCCCGCGCTGCAACGCTGAGCACCCCACGACCAAGCCGCTGGACCTCGTGACCCGCGCCCTGGAGCTGAGCACCAAGCCCAACGACCTGGTCCTCGACCCGTTCCTGGGCTCGGGCACGGTCCTGGTGGCCGCCGAGCAGCAGGGCCGGCGCTGCCGGGGCATGGAGCTCGACCCGCGCTACGTCGATGTGGCCGTGCGGCGCTGGGAGCAGGCCACGGGTCGCAAGGCGAGCTGCGCGGACACCGGGGAGCCCTTCCCCGACCGGGGGGCGTCGTGATCCGCAAGTTGCCGCCGGAGGCGTTCGAGGTCTACCTGAGCCAGGGGCTCGAGCGCAGCTACTCGGCGGTCGCCAAGCACTTCGGCGTCTCCAAGGTCGCGGTCACCAACCGCGCC
>JAUIEE010000115.1 GCA_030428965.1 bacterium
CCCGCTGTGGATGGCCCTATCGGCCTCGCTGCCGGCCTCGTGGTCGCCGCTGCAAATCTACTTCGGCATCACCGTCGTGCTGTCGTTTCTCGGCTGGACCGGCTTGGCGCGCGTGGTGCGCGGCAAGGCGGCCATGCCGGGCATGATCGATGCTCTCGGCCACCTTGGACTGGAAGGTTCCGAGAAGGTCCCGGCGGCCGACTTTCCCATGAGCTCGATCGTCGCTCCCGGAGACGCGACCGACCGACGTGTCGCCCAGGCCGGCATCACGACGGTGGCGCTGAGTCCCCGCGGACCGGGCAAGTCCGGCGCGCCGATCCTGGCCTACAAGCCCGCCGCGCGGGACTTCGATTCCCTGGTGGTCGAGGATCCGGTCGCCCTGCGCATGACGTGGAGCGAGCGCGACCGCTACAAGTCCGGCGACGACGTGCGCGCGCTGCTCGCCAAGGCCGCGGAGTACCGCGCCGAATGGAAGGAGTACGAGAAGGCCCTGTCCGAATGGACGCCCCCGAAGAGCGCTCCTGAGAAGGAAGACGACGAGGACGAAGGGGACGAAGACGCGGACGAGGAGGCCGAGGAAGACGACGAGGACGAGGACGACAAGGACAAGAAGAAGAAAAAGAAGAAGAAGAAGGGCGAGGAGGAGGAGCTCGAGCCAGACCCGGTGACCGGTGTCTGGGAAGCCGAGCTTTCTCGGCCGCCCCGCACCGAGCCCGATTCGCTCAAGATGCGCCTGAAGCTGGCCAAGCCCGGGGAGAGCGGCGCGATCGAGGGCAACCTGCGCTCGAGAGCTTTGTCGGAGACCCTGATCGAGATCAGCGGCTACTTCGACCGCAAGCAGCGCAGCTTGACCCTGACCGGCCTCGGCAGCCAGGGCTGGGTCAACCTGTCCCTGAAGTTCGACGAGGGCAAGTTCGTGGGCTCCGCGAAGGTCGGGGCCGACGAGCTGGAGCTGACGGCTACGCGCATCTCCAACGAGTACGTCGTGGCCAAGCGTCCCGAGCGGCGGAAGAGCGAGCCGGCCCCGGGACCCAAGGGCGAGCCGAACGCTCCCAAGCTCGACCTCAAGCTCGAGCCCCTGCGCGCCGCCATGGACGGCGAGAAGGCGGTCATCGTCGAGGTCGATCGTGAAGACGAGATCCTGGCCTGCGTGGAGGCCTTCGAGGCCTTCGGCATCGAGCCGATTCTCTACGGAGCGCAAGACCTGCACGCCGTCCTGGGCCGTGTGCGCGGGAAGGTGCGCGGCGTCCTGCTCGATCCGTCCATGGTGCGCTGGAGCCCCAGCGGTGGTACGCAGCTGCGCACTCCCTACTCGGACACCCAGGGCGCCGGCATCCCCGTCGCCTTCCATTCGAGTGCCGAGGAAGGCGCGATCGACCTGCCGATGATGGCGGCCTACGCGGTCTCCCGGGGCATGAGTCCCCAGGGTGCCCTGCGCGCACTCACGAGCGACGCGGCGCGCATGCTTTCGATCTCCGAGCGCGTCGGGGCCCTGGAAGCGGGGCGCGACGCCGATGTCCTGCTGCTGGACGGCCCGCCCCTCGCCCCGGGGACGCGCGTCCTGCGCACCTGGGTCAACGGAGTCGAGGTCCAGTGATCTTCGCCAGCCTCAGCCTTTGCCTCGCCCTGACGGGGGCGCCGTCCTCGGGAAGCCCGGCGGCTGGAGCCCCGGGCGGGCCCGGTCTCGCCATCCGGGCCGCCAAGGTCCTCACCTGTGCCTGGGAAGGACCGCAGGTGGTCGACCAAGGGCGCCTCTTGGTGCGCGACGGCAAGATCGAGGCGGTCGGCCGCGCGCGGGAGCTGGCCGTGCCCGAGGGGTACGTGGAGCTGGATGTGGGCGAGCGTTGGCTGACGCCCGGGATCATCGAGCTGCACTGTCACGAAGGCGGCTACAGCCTGTTCGCGGTCAACGACCTGAACGACATGGTCTACCTGACCAACCCGGGCCTGCGCGTCTCGCCGGCGGCCAGTCCCTACGAGTCGCTGCGCACGGCGATCGCGGGCGGGATCACGACCGTGCTCTACATCCCCGGTTCCGGCACGAACATCGGCGGGCAAGGACTGCTCATGAAGACGGGCTTCCCCGAGTACGAGCGCAACGTGGTGCGCGACCCGGGCTCCATGAAGCTGGCCCAGTGGGGCAACCCCGAGTCCTGGACGATCGGCGTGAGCATGTCGTTCGAGCACTGGAACACGCGCGAGACCATCCGGCGCGGAGTGGGCTACGCCCGCTCCTGGCAGGCCTTCGAGGACGGCCGTGGGCCCGAGCCCAAGCGCAACATCCAGTTCGACGTCTTTCGCGATCTGCTCGCGGACGAGATCGCCATCTCGACCCACACGCAGGTCTACCAGGTCGTGCTCATGACCTTGACGATGATCAAGGAGGAGTTCGGCCTGCCGGTCTTCCTCGATCACTCCACCATCGGCGGATGGTTGGCGGGAGCCAAGGCCAGCGAGCTGGGTGTGCCGGCCATCGTCGGACCCCGCTCGATCGACCCGAACATGCCGCGCGGCATGATGAACTGGGCCCACAACAAGCACGAGGGCGTGCGCGGCGTGGCCGCGGGCTACCAGTCCTTCGGGCATCGCGAAGTGGGCTTCAACACGGACTCGCCCGTCATTCCCCAGGAGCAGTTGCCCGTCCAGGCGGCCATGGGGGTGCGCTACGGGTTCGACGAGTCCAACGCGGATTCCGTGCGGGGTCTCACCATCATTCCCGCCCGGGCCGCCCACATCGATCACCGTCTGGGATCGCTGGAGGTGGGCAAGGACGCCGACATCCTCGTGACCACGGGCAACCCCGCCGACCCGCGCTGCTGGGTCGAGACCGTCTTCATCGAAGGCGAGCGCGTCTACGACGCCGACCGGGACGGGAGACGCTTCTAGATGCTGCGAAGCTTCACGTTCTTCCTGGCTGGACTCTTCGGGGGCACCCATGCCGCCGGCCAGAGCATTGAGGCCGGGGCTCCGGGGGAGTCCGGCCTCGCTCTGCGCTGCGCCAAGGCCCTGGTCTGCTCCCCCGATCCTGGTGACGTGCAGTACGTGGACAACGCGCTCGTCCTGGTGCGCGAAGGGAAGATCCAGGCCGTGGGCCCGGCGCGGGAGATGGAACTGCCCGCGGGCTACGAGCTGATCGACCTGGGGGATCGCTGGGTCATGCCGGGGATCGTCGAGCTGCACTGCCACGAGGGAGGCACCTACGACATCAACGACGTGGTCTACCTGGCCAACCCGGGCCTGCGCGTGGCCACCAGCATCGTGCCGCGCAACGAGCGCCTCGAGCGCGGTCTCGCGGCGGGCGTGACGACGGTCCTGGTGATCCCCGGTTCCGGTTCGAACGTCGGCGGACACGGGATCCTGCTCAAGACCGGCTTGCGCGAATTCGAGCAGGCCCGGCTGCGTGACCCGGGGTCGCTGAAGGTCGCCCAGTGGGGGAACCCCGAGAGCTGGACCATCGGCGTCGGGATGACCTTCGAGAACTGGAACACGCGTCACACCCTGCGCCGCGGAAGCGCCTACGCACGCCGCTGGGAAGCCTTCGAGGAAGGTCGTGGCCCCGAGCCGGAGCGCAACATCCAGTTCGACATCTTCCGCGACCTGATCGCCAACCGCGCCCAGATCTCGACCCACACACAGATGTACCAGGTCGTCCTGATGACCTTGACCATGATCAAGGGCGAGCTCGGGCTGCCGGTCTTCCTGGACCACTCGACCATCGGAGGCTGGCTGGCCGGGGGCCTGGCCCAGGAGATGGGCGTCTCGGCCATCGTCGGTCCGCGCTCCCTCGATCCGAGCGCCTCGCGCGGCATGATGAACTGGTCGCGCAACAAGCACGAGGGCATGCGCGGCGTGGCCGCCGGCTACCAGGAGCAGGGACTCGAGAACATCGGCTTCAACACCGACTCACCGGTCTTGCCCCAGGAAAGCCTGCCGCTGCAGGCCGCCATGGGAGTGCGCTACGGGTTCGAGGACACCTCCCTCGAGGCCGTGCGTGGCCTGACCGTCGTGCCCGCCATGACCGTCGAGTTGAGCGAACGCATCGGCAGCCTGACACCGGGCTGCGACGCGGACCTGGTCGTGATTTCCGGCCACCCGGCCGACCCCCGATCCTGGGTGCAGGCGGTGTGGATCGAAGGCAAGCAGGTCTACGAGTCCGAGGAGGCGCGCCTTTGGTAGGAGTCGCGATCTGTCTGGGCCTGGCCTTGGCCGGGGTCCAGGGCGCGCCGTCCGTTCCTGCCGGTGAGCCCGGTGGAAAGGGCCTCGCCGTGCGTTGCGCCAAGGCACTGGTGTGCGACGAGGAGGGGACGGTAATCGATCGCGCCTGGATCCTGGTCCGCGACGGCGAGATCGAGGCCGTCGGCCCCCACGGGGAGCTCGAAGTGCCGCCGGACTACGCCATCCTCGACGTCAGCGATCGCTGGGTGATGCCGGGGCTGATCGACCTCCACTCCCACCGCGGAGGCACGCTCCAGGACATCAACAGTCCGGTCTACCAGGCCAATCCCGGCCTGCGGGTGCACAACGCGGTGGTCCCGGGCAACCCAGCTCTCGAGGTCGGCGTCGCGGGCGGAGTGACCACGGTGCTGTTCATTCCCGGTTCGGCGACCACGATCGGAGGCCAGGGCATCCTGCTCAAGACGAGCGCTCCCGACTTCGAAGCGATGCGTGTGCGGGACCCCGGCTCTCTCAAGCTGGCCCAGGCGGACAACCCCAAGCGCTGGGGCTACGGCATGAACCGCATCATGCTCAACTGGCACATCCGCGAGACCCTGCGGCGCGGAGTGGCCTACGCCGAGCGCTGGAGGGCCTTCGAGGAGGGAAGAGGTGAGGAGCCGGACACCGACCCCCAGTGGGAAGTCTTTCGGGACCTGGTCGCGCGGCGCACTCAGATCTCGGCCCACACCCAGGTCTATCAGGTCATCTATGCCACCCTGCGCATCGTGCGCGAGGAGATGGGCCTGGACGTCTACATCGACCACGGCACCTTCGACGGTTTCCTGGCCGCCGAGCTGGCCACCGAGCTCGACGTGTCGGCCATCATCGGGCCGCGCTCGATCAGTGCGCAGAACAAGGGCCGTGGCATCGACCACGACGGGAAGATCGTGGGCGTAGCCGCCGAGTACCAGCGCCGCGGCCATCCGATGATCGGCTTCAACACCGACTCCCCCATCGTGCCCCAGGCCGAGCTGGCGCTGCAGGCGGCCATGGGGGTGCGCTACGGCTTCGACGATGCCGACATGGGTACCCTGCGCGGCCTGACCACCGTACCGGCTCAGACCGCCGGCATCTGGGATCAGGTCGGGAGCCTCGAGGCCGGTAAGGATGCGGACTTCCTCGTGTGCCCCGGCCATCCGGCGGACCCGCGCAACGCGGTCGAGCTGGTGTTCATCGAAGGCCGCAAGGTCTACGACGCCGAGGAGGGCCAGACCTTTTGAAGTCGACGCTCCTGATCCTCACGGCCGTCGTGCTCGCCTCGGGTTGCCGCACGAGTGAGCCCCGATCGAGCGCGACCGCGGGCGGCGAGCGTTCGCTTGTCGCCAGCGACGCTCCCTACCTGCCCGCGCCCCTGGCGGCAGGTGAAGAGGGCTTGGCCCTGCGTTGCGGAAAGATCCTGACCGTCGATGCGGCGGATCGGGTGTTCGATGCCGGACTGATCGTCGTTCGCAACGGCAAGATCGAGTACGTCGGCGAACCCGTCGAGCTCCCCGAGGACTTCCCGGTGATCGACGTGGCCTCGTCCTGGGCCTCGCCGGGCATGGTCGAGCTGCACTCCCACATCCAGACCGGGGGCTGGGGTGACATCAACGACATGGTGATGCCCACCAACGCCGAGCTGCGGGTACGACCCACCCTGGTGCCCGGCAACCGCATGGTGCGCATGGCCTGTGCCGGAGGCGTCACGACCCTGTTCGGCATCCCCGGCAGCGGGACGAGCATCGGCGGCTTCGGGACGCTCTACAAGACCAAGACCCGGGCCGGCTTCGAAGAGGTCGTGCTGCGGGACCCCGGAGGGTTGAAGTCGGCCTACAACTACAACCCACAGCGCGGTGGCGGCGACCTGGGCAGCACCTGGTCGGGACTCACCTGGTTGACGCGCGAGGTTAACGACCGCGCCGTGGCCGCCCTGGAGCACGGACGGGAGGATCTGGCCCTGGCCGACCTGAAGCGCGTCCATCGCGGCGAGCTCCCGGTGATCGTGCACTGCGCCAGCGCCGAGGGCGTGGCCGGGGTCGTACGACTCTGGAAGGCCCGCTACGGCGCCCATGTGATCGTGACTCACGGCAGTTGGGACGGTCCCATGTCGGCCCGTTACGTGGCCGAGATGGGAGTCCCCGTCAACCACGGGCCGCGCACGAT
Organism: bacterium; assembly: GCA_030428965.1. Taxonomy (GTDB): domain Bacteria; phylum Planctomycetota; class UBA1135; order UBA1135; genus JAUIEE01. The sequence continues at coordinate 6,358 of JAUIEE010000115.1, forward strand.
GAACTACAACATCGCGCGTCGCGAGGGCAAGATCCAGGGCGGCGCGGAGGCCTACATGGAAGCCGGCGTGCCGGACTTCTCCCTGAACACCGACGCCGGCGTGATCCCCCAGGAAGAGCTCTTCCTGCAGGGCTCGATGTCGGCCCGGCTGGGCGCGGACTCGTACCAGATGCTGCGAGCCGTGACCGCCAACCCAGCAAAATCCTTCATGATCGGCGACCGTGTCGGCAGCCTGGAGGCCGGCAAGGACGCGGACATCGTGATCTCGAGCGGCGACCCTCTGGACCCGCGTTCGAGGGTCGAGCTCGTTCTCATCGACGGTGCGGTGCAATACTCGCGTCGCGACGACGGGCAGTGGTTCTGAACTCCATACTCAGATGATTTCACTTCTCTTCTCCTCTGTTCTCCTCCTTTCGGGCCCCAGTCCCTCGGCGGACCTCTTGGCCGTTCGTATCGGACGTGCCGAGACCGCTTCCCACGGCACGATCGAGCACGCCGTCATCCTCGTGGAGGGCGGGAAGATCATCGAGATCGGAGAGGATCTTCCGGTGGAACGGGGGATTCCGATCCTGGATCGGCCCGACTGGGTGGCCACGCCCGGTTTCGTCAACCCGTACTCCCGGGCCGGCATGGACGCGCGCGCCGGCAAGGCGGCCACTCCCCAGCGTTCGGCGGCCTTCGAGCTGCGGCCCCACCAGGGAGTCTACGACGACATGCTCGAAGCCGGCGTGACGACCCTGGGGCTCTATCCGCCCGGGACCGGCATGCCCGGACAGGCGATCGCCATCCGCACCGGAAAGCGTCGCGCGGAGGAAGCGCTCCTCAAGGAGGGCTGCTACCTCAAGGTGACCATGGGGACCACGGCCCAGGAGAAGAAGGACCTGATCAAGGCCTTCGAGAGCGCGGACAAGCACGAGGAAAAGGTGCAGAAGGAGCGCGAGAAGTGGGAGAAGGACCAGGAGAAGAAGAAGAAGAAAAAGAAGAAGTCCAAGAAGGACGACGACAAGATGGCTCGGCTGGACGATGACGAGAAGGGGGACGACGGCTTCGAGCCCCCTGCGGCCGACCCCGACGTGCAGCCCATTCTCGACATGCGCGCTGGCGACCTGCACGCGCTCATCCGTATCCAGAAGGCCAGCGACCTGTTGCACCTGCTCGACGTGATCGAGGAGGAGGAAGGGCTGAGCTGGTCCCTGCGCGTGCCGCTGCGCAACGACATCGACCTGTTCGAGGTCGCCGACAAGATCGGGGAGCTGGACCTGCGCGTCGTGCTGGACTCACGTGTCACCCTCGAGGCGGGCACCCGCCGCGAACGCAACCTGGCAGCGGAGCTGACCGCGGCCGGGGCCCACGTCGTGCTCTTGCCCCTCAGCGATTCGGCGCAGGGACACGAGCGCTGGCGCATGGAGGTTGCCCACCTCGTTTCGCTGGGCCTGGATCGCGAGGCCGCCCTGGCGGCCATGACCCTCGAGGGAGCCCACGTCCTGGGTCTCGAGGAGAGGCTGGGAAGCCTCGACAAGGAGAAGGACGCGAACATCGTGTTCTGGAACGGAGATCCGTTCGAGCCCGGAACCAAGATCGAGGCCGTGATGCTGGACGGTCGCTTCGCCACGGGAGACCCCCAATGAAGAGCTTGAAGAAACTGACCACGACCTTGCTCTTTGCCTGGGGCTTCAGCCTTGGGTTCCAAGCTCCTCTCCAGGCCGCGCCCTGGGACGAGGAAGACGATTCGGAGGAGGCCGAGGCGTCCGAAGAAGAGGAAGAAGAGGACCGCTACCTCGCCATCGTCGGTGGGGACGTCTACACGGGTCTGGGGGGTGTGCTGCGCAACGTCACCATCCTCTCCAAGAACGGCAAGATCCAGGCGATCGAGGCCGACCCGTTTCTGCCCGAGGGAACCGAGAAGGTGGATGCGCGCGGGATGCGCGTCTATCCGGGCCTGGTGGCCCTTTCGGCCACCAACCGCATCAGCCGCGGGCTGTTCGGGAGCGTGGAGTTGCCCGAGGACCACATCGACCACGAGGCCGAAGGGGAGCACCACGGGCACTTCTACGCGAGCCTGGCCCAGTCCCACATCGAGGAAGTCGGCCAGGACCAAGAGGATCATTTCTTCGACGCCCAGGTCGACACCGATGCGGTGGACTCCTTCGACCCCTACAGCCAGTACCTCGTCCTGGCCCTGGCGACCGGCATCACGACCGCAGAGCAAGGCTCGACCGCGCTGAAGCTCAAGCGCGGTGAGATCGAGGGCGTCGCCATGAAGGACAAGCACCTGACGAGCGTCTCCTTCGGTTCGCCAGCTTCGCGCCGTTCGACCCGCGAGAAGTTCGAACGGGCGGCCGAGTACCTGCGCGAGTACCGCGCTTGGGAAGACCTGAACGACAAGGAAGCCAAGGAGCCGAGTCGCAAGGGCGTCGACGGCGGCACCCTGAACATCCTGCTCGGGCGCAACCTGGCTCGCTTCGGAGCCAACAGCCGCGACGAGCTGCTGGGCATCGCGCGCTTGGCCCAGCGCTACGGGTTCCGCCCTGTCATCGTCGGATGCCAGGAGGGTTGGACCGTGGCCGACGAGCTGGGACGTGCCGGAGCGACGGCGGTCGTGACCCCGCGCTCGCGACGCTTCAAGGACGAGAAGCTGGTGCGGCCCGGTGGAACCAGCATCGAGAACGCCGCCATCCTCCACGCCCACGGCGTGCAGATCGCGGTCACGCCCAGCAACACCGGCTTCGAGCTGAGTGGCATCACCGGCCGAGACCTGATGCACCTGCCCACGGAGGCCGGCTTCGCCGTGCGTGGAGGGCTCACCAACGAGGCGGCTCTGCGCGCGATCACGATCGTGCCGGCCCGCATTCTGGGCATCGACCACCGCGTTGGTTCGATCGAGATCGGCAAGGACTGCGACGTGATCCTCACCGACGGTGACCTGCTGCACTACCAGACCTTCGTTCAGTACGCCGTGGTCGACGGCAAGCTGGTCTACGACAAGGAAGACGAGATCTTCTTCGCTCACATTCGTCCGCGGCCCGAGCTCCCCCCCCTGGATCCCGTGCAGGTCGAGGAGGAGGACGAGGCCTCGGAGGAGCCCTCGGAAGAGGAAGAAGAGCAGGACGACGAAGACGAGGGGGACGAGGACGAGGAGGATGAGGAAGAAGAGGGAGACGAGGAGGACGAGAAAGGGGACGATTGAGGCCCGGATCCGGGCGGGGGAGCTCCGGGGCGTTGTCCCCGTAGCACCCCGCCGCTAGGCTCAGCGGGACGCCCGGTCCCCGGGCGGACCCCTTTCCCATGCTCCTGGCCAAACTCCTGCGTGTCCTGGGCTCGGCCGACCGCCGCGACGGTCGCAACCTGACCCACGATGAGGCCTACGAGGCCTTCCTGCGCATCCTGGACGGAACGGAGAGCGAGGTTCAGGTCGGGGCCTTTTTCATGGCCTTGCGCTGGAAGGGCGTGACCGTCGAGGAGCTGACCGGGTTTGCCCTCGCGGCCAGGGAACGGGCCGACTTGCCCTGCGAGGGGCTGGAAGGAGTGGTGTGCGTCTCGCCTCCCCAGGACGGGTACGACGACGTCCCTCCGATCGAGGTTGCTTCCTGCCTCCTGGCCGCGGCGGCCGGAGGTCGGGTGCTCTTGATCAGCGAGCGCTGTGTGGCCCCCCGCCGCGGAATCACGGCTGCCAGCGCCATGGAAGGGCTGGGGATGACCATGACCTGGGAGCCCAGCGTCGCCGACGAGAACGTACGCGCCTATGGGTTCGGTGCGATCTCGGCCTCCGGTGTGCTCCCCGCCTGGCTGTCCCTGCGCCGCGTGCGGGCCGACCTGGGCGTGCGCACGCCCCTGTCCACCGTGGAGAAGCTCGTGGCGCCCTCCACCGCCGCAGTGGTTCTCGGGGCCCAGCACGGTCCCGTTCTGGGAGCGGCGGTCGAGACCATGGCCGGCCTGGGCCATCCCCGCGGGATCGCGATCCAAGGGCTGAGCGGAGGGGTTACGCCTTCCCTGCGGCGACGCACCCGTGGCATCGAGCTGGCGGGGGAACACCAGGTGCCTCTGACCGTGGAGCCGTCCGACTTCGGACTCACCTGGGACGGAAACCCCGAGCTGCCCATGTTCGGTCCGCCCGAGGACGGCAAGGGTACCGGCGACAATCCCCAGCTCGTGCAAGCTTCGGCCGAAGCGGTCGAGAGTGCCCTGAGCGGCGATCCGGGACCGTGCCGCAACGCGGCCATCCTGGGGGCTGCGGTCGTGCTGAAGGCCGCGGGCCGGACCCTGACCCTGGCGGAGGGCGTCGATGCTGCGACCAAGGTGCTCGAGAACGGTGCCGCCGCGGAGCTCTTGGCCCGGCTCCGGCGCTAGGGCGCACGCGGCGGATTCGGTGAAGAGGCCGTTTTGGAAACGACGCCTCCCCGATTCGGGTTAAGCTCTCCTCCGCTCGCCAGCCCCTCACCCCCAAGGAAGAGTCGTGCAGCTCGGTTTCATCCTCGATCAGTCGCGTTGCATCGGCTGCCACGCGTGCACGGTGGCGTGCAAGTCCGAGAACGACGTGCCGGTGGGCAACTTCCGGACCTGGGTCAAGTACACCGAGACGGGGGCCTTTCCCGAGGTCAAGCGCAGTTTCACCGTGCTGCGCTGCAACCAGTGCTCCCAGGCACCCTGCGTCACGATCTGCCCGGTCAGCGCCCTCGAGAAGCGCCCCGACGGCATCGTGGACCTGGATCAGGACGCCTGCGTCGGCTGCAAGGCCTGCATGCAGGGCTGTCCCTACGACGCGCTCTACTTGAACGAGGCCAAGGGCACCGCGGAGAAGTGTCACTTCTGCGCGCACCGCACCGAGATCGGTCTCGCGCCGGCCTGCGCCGTCGTCTGTCCGACCGAAGCCATCATTCCGGGCGACTTCGACGACCCCGACAGCCTGGTTTCCCGCCTGCGCAGCGAGCACGAGCTCACCACGCGCAAGGCCGAGGCGGGAACCGGCCCGAACGTCTACTACCGTGAGGGAGCTCCGGCGGGATTGGATCCGCTGCAGACCAATCCGTCGGGAGGTTACCTCTGGGCGGATCGACCGCAGGGCCCCCAGATGGAGGCCGCCGAGTTCGAAGCCCTGCAGAAGGTCGCCGAAGCGCGCACGACCTACGACGTCGCCCATCCGCCCCTTTGGAGCTGGAAGATCACGGGCTACCTGTTCACCAAGTCGATTGCGGCGGGGGTCTTCCTGGCCGGGCTGGCTGCAGGCGCGCCGCCCTGGGGAGGACCTGAGGTGCCCCCCGTGGGGATCCTGCCTTTCCTGGCGTTGGCTTTCCTCGCGCTGACCACGGCCCTGCTCGTGTTCGACCTGAAGCGTCCAGAGCGCTTCTACTACCTGATCACCCGGGGGAACTGGAGCTCCTGGCTCGTCAAGGGCACCTACGTGCTGATGGCCTACGGCCTGTTGCTGACGGGCTGGGTGCTGTTCGGGTCGAGCAGCGCGAGCTGGAGTCCTGCCCTGCGCGGCGTGGGCTACGGCGCGACGGCCGTCGCCGCTTGCCTGGCGGCGTGCTATACGGCCTGGCTGTTCGGCCAGGCCAAGGGGCGCGTGCTCTGGATGCGACGGGGACTGTGGTTCCATCTCATCGTTCAAGCCGTCCTGGCGGGCAGTGCCGTCCTGATCCTCCTGGCCCCCGTGCTGCGCTTCGACGTGGGCGTGCAGCGCAACCTGGTCGACGTGCTCCTGTTCGGGCTGCTGCTGCACTTGATCCTGACCCTGTCCGAAGACGGCCTGGCCCCGCGCAACCGGGAGAAGGAGTACCACCGCGCTTCCAACCTGATCACCCGGGGTCCCTACGCACGGCTGCACTGGTCGATCGGCCTGGTGGGGGGCGTTCTCGTTCCTCTCGGCCTCGTCGTCTGGGGCGCCGGCCCGGTCGAGACCTTCGCCGCGCTCCTGGCTCTGATCGGCCTCTGGGTCGAAGAGGACATCTTCGTGCGCGCAGGTCAGGCGCTTTCCATCAGCTAGCTATGAGCGAGTTCAAGCCAGGCTTTCAGCGTGAATCTCCCTGGGAGCTTTCCGCGGCGCCGCCGCCCGAGCGTTGGCACGATTGGATGGAGCTGGACTCCGAGGCCTGGCCCAAGCGCAAGGAACGGCACTATCGCTGTGTGCCCACGATTTGCTTCAACTGCGAGTCGGCCTGCGGACTGTTGGCCTTCATCGACCGCGAGAAGGGCCACGTCACCAAGTTCGAGGGCAACCCGGTCCACCCGGGGAGTCGGGGACGAACCTGCGCCAAGGGGCCGGCTACCATCAACCAGATCCACAGCGCCGAGCGCATCCTGCACCCGCTCAAGCGCAGCGGTCCGCGCGGATCGGGGCGCTTCGAACGCGTCTCCTGGGAAGAAGCCCTGCAGGACATCGGCACCAGAATCCGCAAGGCGATCCAGGAGGATCGCAAGGACGAGGTCATGTACCACGTCGGGCGGCCCGGCGAGGACAA
>JAUIEE010000116.1 GCA_030428965.1 bacterium
CGAGGACTCGACGTCGGCAAGGTCCACCGAGACCGGCTCCACCGGAAGCGCGAACTCGAAGCGCAGGACCCCTCCGGCCGCGTCGTCGTTCGGGTGGTCGAAGAAGCCCGGGGTCGTCTGGAGTGGCTGTTCCTGCAGGATCAGCACGTTGCCGGTCCCGATCAAGAGATCGGAGTCCTGGGACGGGTCGTTCGGTCCCCCGAGGTCCGTATCGAAGATCGTGGGGGGTAGGCCGTTCGTGTTCCCGGCCCCGGAGACGAGGACCAGGCTGCCAAGCTCCGCCGCGACGACCTGGCCGTTCTCCAGCGGTGTGGCGAAGTCGTCTTCCGTCTCGAAGTCGATCACTACCGGCTCACAGTCGAGGGCCCAGGCGACGGCCTTGCCCGGGCGCACGTTCGAGCTGGGGTTGTTGGTCATGGGGCCTCCGCCGAATACCAGGTTGCCCTGCACCGCGACGTTGATCCCCAGCCAGTCCCGGTCCGCGAAGTCGCTTGCGGTCAGGCGCGCGACCTCAGGCCACAGGTCGTCGAACGAATCCTGGGTGCCCATGTCGCTGCGCGCGTAGACGTAGACGGCTCCGGGGCGGTGGATGCCGGCCACGTCGTGCTTGAAGGAGCCCACGACCGCCAGGTCGCCCCAAAGGCCGACCCCCTGCCCGAACTCGTCGCCGATCCCGGCATCCGAGGGGAACAGCGTGTCGACCTGGATCCACGTGTCGTCGAAGGAGTTCAGCGTGCCCGCCCGGGAGCGTGCGAACACGTACGCCAGTCCCGAGTCGTCGGTGTCGGCGGCGCTGGCGCCGATCACCGCAAGATCGCCCTGCACGGCGATGTCTCGGCCGAACTGGCCGCCCAGCATGGGGGGATCCGCGACGAACTTGTCGGTCTCGATCCACGTGTCGTCCAGGGGATCCTGCGGTGTCCAGGGATCCCAGCGCAGGTAGACGTAGACCGAACCCGTGTTGCCCATGACCTCGTCGTCGCGCCGTGCACCGACCAGGAGCATGTCCCGGGTCAGCCCCACGGACCAGGCGTAGCTGAAGCTGGCTCCCGGGCCGCCCGCGCCGCCGTCGGCCGCGGTGACCTGGGCCGTCTCCACCCACCGGTCGTCGAACGGGTCGAAGGGCGTGCCTCGATCGTCGCGCTCGTAGACGAAGGCTACGTTGCCCTCCCGCGTACCGGCGGCGATCGTACCGTCGTGCAGTGCGACGGAGAGGCCGAACCTGGAGACGGGGAGGCTGGGCGTGATCTTGTCGACCTCGATCCAGACATCGTCGAGTGGGTCGCCCGTGTCCTGGTCGTCGCGCACGTAGACGTAGGCGGAGCCGCGGAAGTCACGCGTCGCGCCGACGACGGCGACGTCCCCCTGAATGGCCATGGCGTGTCCGTACTCGTCCCCGCTGCCCGCGTCCGAGGCCGTCAGCTTCTGGATCCTGGTCCAGGAGTCGTCCGCGGGCTGCCCCGAGGGGCCTTCGACCGCATGCACGTAGACGAAGACGGCGCCAGCGTTCGAGGCCGCGTCGTCGTCGTTGATGGCACTCACGAAGAGCGTGCGTCCGTCCACTGCGACGTCGTAACCGAAGCGGTCATCGGGAGCACCGACGGGTGGAGCGAAGAGCTCCACCTCGCACTGGGAAGAGACGGCGCGCCCGAGCAGGATCACAGACAGGAGGAGGACGGGGATTCGAGTCGTGAATTGCATGATGTGGATCAGCCTAGCGCGCCCTTGGACCGTCCGTCTTTACGCCAAGCCGCTGAGGGGGCTCCGGAATGGTTCGGAGGGACCGTCCCTGCCACTCGAGGTCTCGGAGCCCTTCCAGCGACGCCGGGGCGGTCGGGCCCCTGCGCGCTGCGCACCTGGTCGTAGCGCACGGGGGGCGACGGGCGGAAGCGTTTCAGGACTAGTGCGTACTGTCGGTTGTCTCTTCCGTGGGCTCTTTCGCCGGTCCTGGGGACGCGTTCCAATGCCAGGGAAAGAAGCCGCCACGATCCGATCGGCAAGCTCGATCGGCTGATCGTGGGGCGGGAACACCCGACCGCAGCACAAGACGAGGAGGGGACCTCTCCACCCCATGACTCGAGGCCACCCATGAGCGAGAAAGCCGTCCCTTCGGTTGCACGGTGCAAGGCCTGCTCGAAGACCTATCGCATTCCGGATCCGCAGCGCGCCTACGTCTGCAAGGCCTGTGGAGGTCCCGTGCGTGCGATCGAGGTGAAGGGGCCCGCGGCCGATCTCGACCGTGAGGGACTGGTCCTCTGCAACGACTGCCAGACCCTCAACCCGGTCGAGGCGGAAGCTTGCTTCGAGTGTGGGGCCGACCTCGAGGGCGCCTTGGTCGTCGAGGACGAGGGTGAGGCTGCCGACGTGCTGCACGAGGCCAAGAGCGCCTTCCGCCGAGCCCACCGCTGGAGCCGTTGGATCGCGGTTACCTACCACGCCGGCGCGTTGGCCTACGCCGTAGCGACGCTGTTCGCCGTGTTCGCGCTCGCCGATCCTCAGGTGCCGAAGGAGGAAGGCCTGCTGGTGGTCGGGTTGACGGTTGCCATGAGTGTGCTGATGGGGACCGCCGCCCTGCACCTCTCCTTCCAGCCCTTCGCGTGGACGCTAGCCGTCGCGCTCCTGGCCTCGGGGGTGGCCGTCGTGCACACGGTCGGACCGAACCCCTACGGCGCAGCGCTGCTCGGAAGCGCTGCCTGGGCGGTGCTCTCCTGGATCCTCCTCATCCCAGCCTGGAAGTTTCAGAGCGGGATTCGCCATCACAAGGACCTCTACATCCTCTGCCAGGCGAGCCTGCAGACCAAGCAGTCGGTCCGCGGTCGCTCTCCCGGGGAGCGGCACGAACGCCTCCTGCGCGCGATGCGGCGCGCGGACCGCAGGGCCTGGAAGCTCTCGGCCGTTGCGGCAGTGGCGCTCGTGCTGGTCAGCTTCTTCGGGACCCGGGCCGCCCTGGGCACGGCGCGACCCGCCACGTTCGAAGCCGCTCTGGCTGCGTTCGAGTCGGCCTGGAACAACAGCGGGCTCGAGGGTGTCGAGCCGCTCTTCCATGAGCGAGTGCGCGAGATCGAAGGCACGTGGCTGCGCGGCGTGGCCACGGGGCACGGCTGGCGCGAGGCCCTGCCCACGCTGCCCGAGGGCAAGCGCAGCGTGAGTCGCAGCAAGGGCCAGGTCGACTACGCGTTCGATGGGATGGATCTCACGGTCCACTTCGTCCTGAAGGACCTCGAGTGGGCGCTGACCAAGGTCGAGCTGCCGTACCCGCCGCTGGAGCCCGCGATCGAACGCTTCCGGTCGGCCTGGAACGCAGGGGACAGCGAGGCTCTGGCCGACTTCGCCTCGGCCGAGCGCCGCGCGGCCCTCTTCCAGCAGCTCGAACAGTCGAGAACCCGGCGCGGCTGGGACGTCTTCCCCCCGGTGCAGGGCACCAAGATGAGGAACGTCAGCGAACGCGGAGCGACCGCGATCATGGACCTGGGCCAAGGCCGTGAGCTGGAGACTACGTGGTACTTCCGGGACGACGGGGCCTGGGGCGTGTTCGGTATCAAGATGCCCACGATCCTCGTCCCCAGGAAGGGCGACCAGGAGCCGGGGTAGGTCCACCCTCTAGGGCGCGTTCCGCCCAGGGGAAGTCGGGTCCCTGCGCCTACCGCGAGGGCAAGGTTGCTTCCGCGCGCCAGGGCCGAGCGGTGTTTCGTTCCCTGCGGTCCACAATCAGTCCGTGCCGTTCGACGTGACGATGCTGGCCGTCCAGCCGCCCTCTTCGTTCGGGACGATCTCGAAGTGTCGCACGTGCGACACGCTGAACCTCTGGGAACCGAGGTCGAAGGCGAGATCGGCAAAGACCTGTCGGCGTCCGGTCCCATCCACGGCCGGGGTGACGAAGTCGATCGAGCAGCGCACCTTGCTTCGTCCTGCCAGGTCCCCGAGGACGTCGTCGTCCGCACGGACGGCGGCGCGAACGGCTTCCTCGATCGGGGCCCGTTCGACCTCTTGCGAATCGACTCCGAACCGCCGCTCGATCAGCCAGCGGGTGAGCTCGTCGGAGCTCGAGCTCGCGGCCAGGTCGAGGGCGTTCCAGCCGTCCGTCCTCGCCACGTCCAGGGAAGCGCCGGCCTCGACCAGGGTCCGTGCCGTCGCGGCCTGGCCGGCTTCGCAGGCGAAGAGCAGGGCCGTGGCGCCCGAGCTCGAGGCCGCGTTCAGGTCGGCGCCCCTCCGGAGCATCGCTTGCATGAGATCGACCTGACCTCCGGCCGCGGCCACCATCAGCGGTGTCGTGCCCGCGTCGGATCGCGCGTCCAGCTCGAAACCTTGCTCGAGCAGCCACGCGAAGAGCTCGAGGCTCCCCGACCTCGCTGCCAGGTGAAGGGCGCCGGCGCCGGCTCGCTCCACGACGTCCAGGGAGACGCCCCGCTGCGTTGCTGCGCGTACGGCTGCCAGGTCGCCGTGGGTCAGCGCCTCGCGCAGCCCGGTGAGCTCGAGCTCCGCCAGCTGCGCGCGCAGCTCCTCGGCACGCTCCGTGTCGGGGTGCGCGGCCAGGTACTCGGCCAGGGCGACCGGCGAACCGTCCGAGCGGGCGGCGTTCCAGTCGAGCTCCTCGAGCCTCTTCCGCGCGAGCCCGGAGAAGGTCAAGCCCGGGAACTCCCGGAGGTAGGCGCGGTAGGCCTCGGCCGTGTCCTCGGCCTGGGTCTTGACCCACTCGATGCCCTCGATCCGGGCCGCCGCCTCGTCGAGCCACTCCGAGTCCGGGTACTTCGCCATGTACGCGCGGATCACGTCCGTGTCCCCCGTGATCTCGGCCCGGCCGTACTCGATGGCTTCCTCACGTTTGCGATCGACCTCCGGGGCCGGCTCAGGCTGGGGCGGGGAGGCGGTAGGTGGTTCGGGTCGCGGTTTCGGCGCCGAGCAGGAGACGAGGGCGGCCAGGGTGGCGAGGGCGAGGAAACCGATCCGGGGCGAGCGAGTCATGGGGGTCCGTCCTTGGGAAGCATCCGAAGTCGCGTCGACTTGAGCCGTTGGACGGGAGTCTACCGTGTGACTAGGGTCTTGGAGCCAGGCCGGGAGGAACCCCGGTTCGGAAACGGCGGCATGCCATCGCGCTCGATCTCTCGCACTCTTCTTGCCCCGGCCCGTAGGGGAGGCGAGCCGTCCGGGTTACCCTCTGCGGACCGATGGAAGCCGAAGAGCAACAGGCCGCGACGCCCTCGGCGGCGGAGGAGCTCTCCAGGCTCATCGCCGTGGGGGAGCGCCTCGCGATCCGGCAGTTCTTCGCCGGGCTCGAGCCGATCGACGTCGTGCACGTCGTCTCCGGGCTCCGGGACGAGGTGCGTGCGGGTCTCCTGAGCGCCCTGCGGCCGGCGGACGCGGCCGACGTCATCGAGCACATCCCCGAGGTCCAGGCCACCGACGCGCTCGAGAGCATCGACCCGGCGCGGGCGGCGCGCATCCTCAAGGAGCTGCCCAGCGACGACCGCGCCGACCTCATCAGCGAGCTCGACGAGGAAGAGGCCGAGGCGATCCTGGCACGCATGGCCCCCCAGGCGGCGGAGGAGCTGCGCGAGCTGGCCAGCTACCCCGAGGGAACGGCGGGCAGCCTGATGATCCAGGAGTACGTGCGCTTTCCCTCGCGCCGGACGGTGCGTAGCGTGCTGCAACACCTGCAGGAGAACGCGAAGACCTACCGGTCCTACGACGTTCAGTACACCTACGTCCACGATCGGCAGGGAATCCTGGTGGGGGTCCTGGCGCTGCGCGACCTCCTCTTCGCGGAACCCTCCACGCGCATCGACCAGATCATGGTCCGCGAGCCGAAGTTCGTGCGCGTGGACGCGACCCTCTCGGAGCTCGTGGCGTTCTTCGAGAAGAGCCGCTACTTCGGCGTTCCCGTGGTCGATGGAGAGGGCCTCCTGCTGGGCGTCCTGCGCCGTCACGCCCTCGAGTTCGCCATGGCGGAGCGCAGCCAGGAAGACTATCGCGCCGCCCAGGGCATCGTCGGTGGGGAGGAGCTGCGCAGCATGCCGCTCCTCCTACGCTCCCGCCGAAGGCTCTCGTGGCTCTCGGTCAACATCCTGCTCAACGTGCTGGCGGCCAGCGTGATCGCCTACCACCAGGAAACGCTCGAAGCCGTCATCGCCCTGGCCGTCTTCCTCCCGATCATCTCGGACATGAGCGGGTGCTCGGGGGCCCAGGCCGTGGCCGTCAGCATGCGCGAGCTGACCCTGGGGGTCACGCGACCGTCGGACCTCAAGCGTGTCCTGTGGCAGGAAGGTCGGGTTGGGGTGCTGAACGGACTGGTCCTGGGGCTCTTGATCGCGGGCGTGGCCTGGGCCTGGAAGGGCAACCCCTGGCTGGGGGCGGTCGTCGGCGGCGCGCTGGCGGTGAACACGGTCGTCGCCGTTTGCATCGGCGGCGGAGTGCCGCTCCTGCTCAAGCGCCTGGGCCGGGATCCGGCCCTCGCCTCGGGGCCCATCCTGACGACCGTGACCGACATGTGCGGCTTCTTCCTGGTGCTCTCGCTCGCCTCGGCGGCTCTCGGCCGGCTGACCTGATCCGCGGGCGGCCGGAGCGCTCACTGGCGTAGCCTGTGAGCATCCTCTTGGAACTCTTTGGCCGCTGTGGTTGTCGGTCGAGTGCCTGGCAGTGCCCAGGTCCCTCGTGTTTCACCAGCCGGTGTCGAGGGTCGCTGCGAGGGCTTCCGTGAGGTCGCGGCGCAGGCGGCGCCAGGCGTCCGGGGCACCGCGGGGGAAGCGTTGGGAGACCTCGAGCTCGAGGCCGAGGTACTCGGGCGCGGCGAAGCCGCGGCGCAGGGTCGTGGTCAGGCCGTCCGCGTCGCCGCGGTAGGGCTGGTTGCGCCGCAGGCGAAGGTCGTCGCGCTGGGCGGCCAGGGAGGCCAGGAAGGTCTTGGCGAAGGAGCGTTCCCCGGGCCGCTTGGGGTCGTACAGGAGGGCCACGTCCACGTTGCGGACCTGGTTTTCGAGGCGCGGCGTGAACGAGTGGACGGACAGGTGCAGGACCGGCCGGTTCGGTTTCAGGCGAGCCCGCACGAGCTCCTCGACCGCCGTGCGATGGGGCTGCCACCAGCGGGCGAGGGCGTGCTCGCGCTCCGCCGGGGTGAGTCGGCGCGACCACTCGGAGTAGAGGCCCCGGTGGTCGCGGGAGCGGTTCGCGTCCACCAGGAGGCGGGTGACCGTGCAGGCGACGAGGGGCGCGTCGAACCTGCGCGCGAACTGGCGGGCGAGGGGCAGGGCGCCCTCGTCCCAGCCGCGGTGCGAGGCCAGCGCTCGCGTGGCAGCGGCAAAGGCCGTCCGGAAGCGGGCGGGCACGCGGTTCCCGCCGTGCTCGCAGGAGAGGACGAAGGAGCCTCGAGTCACGGGCGGAACGGTCGGCCCGCGGCGAGGGAGTCGCACAGCGCACCATACACCTCGCGCAGGCGCGCCCGGTCGGGCGTCGCTTCGCAGGCGGCGAGGATGCGCTCGGCGAGGGTGCCCTGGTCCAGCACGACCTGGAGCGCTGCCGAGAGCTCCTGGGGGCCCTGGAAGGTCTCTTCCACGAGGCGTCGCCAGAGTGCGGCCAGGGAGAGCGGACCTGGGGCGCCGAACACCCTGGCCAGCTCCGGGTCCACCTCGGTGCGCGGTCCGTCGCGCAGGGAGCGAGCGAAGAGGGACGCCAGCGGGGCGGACGCCCACCCACGCTGCTCGGCGCCGGAGGACCAGCGCTCCTCGACGAGCCCGCGCACGACACCGGTCACCGCGGCGGCCATCGCGAGGTCCGAGGCAGCGCACTCCTGCGCGTCGATCAGGCGGATCTCGATCGCCATGCGGTCGAAGCGGGCGATGGCGCCGCGGGCGTTGGTCCACTCGTGCCCGCCTCGCAGCTCAGGTGCGGCACCGGCTGCGCCCAGGGCGCGGTCGAGGCCTCCGAGTACGGTCTCGCGGTACTCCGCCACGTCGAAGATCGGCTCGGGGATCACCCCGCCGGCCATCTCGGGGATGCGGGCCGAGTTCGTGCGGTAGTGCTCGAGGCGCGTGTCCAGCATCCCGGTGACGCTTCCCTCGGTGATCGGCGAGCTGGCCGACAGGCCGGGGATCAGCGGCAGCACCAGGCGCGCCGCGGCCATCAGCCGCCCGAACTCCGCCTCGTCGGCGAAGGGCAGGTTGAGGTGCACGCTCTGCACGTTCGCCCAGCCGTGGCGCCGGCAGTCGAAGAGGCGGTCGTAGGCGCGGTAGATCGGCCCCGCGTCGTGGGGCCAGAGCTTCGTTTCGCGGGCCGGGTCCATCCAGGGGTGCATGCCCGTGGGCATCAGGCGCGCGTTCCAGCGCCCGAGCAGGGCGTTCAGTCGCCCGGTACTGGCCGTGAAGTCGGCCGCCACGCCGTCGAGGGTGGGCACCGGGCCGGCCGTCTTGAGCTCGACCACGTGGCTCACGAGCTCGTTCGACCAGCCGATGGGCCCGTCGTCGACGTCCTCGACCCACTCCTGGCCGCCGCTACCCGCCCGCAGCAGCTCGTCCACCAGGGATCGCACGTCGAGCGTCTGCGCGTCGACGACGGCGGACTCGATCTCGATCCCGTACGCCTCGAACAGGGAGAGCGTCACGGCCGGTCCCCCCGCTTGCGCTCCTCGATCCGCTCGAGGAACCAGAGCATGATGCGGCGGTACAGCTCGTCCTTCAGGATCGCGTCCTCGCAGCCCGCGTCGAGGTTGGGGTTGTCGTTGACCTCGGTCACGAGGTAGCGCTTGCCGAGCTGCTTCACGTCCACGCCGTAGAGGCCGTCCCCGATCGTCCCCGCGGCCTTCAGCGCCACCTGCACCAGCCGCTCGGGGACCTCCTCGAGCGGCACCGGTTCGACCTTGCCGTAGCGGTAGTTCCCGCCCTGGGTCTTCTTCACGATCTGCCAGTGTCCACTCACCATGTGGTAGCGGCAGGCGTAGAGCGCCTCACCGCCCAGCACTCCGATGCGCCAGTCGAAGTCCGAGGGCGTGAACTCCTGAACGAGCAGGAGGTCCGAGGTCGACAGCAGTTCGGCGGACTTCTGCATGAGCTCCTCGGCGTCGGCGCACTTCACGACCCCCTGGGAGAAGGCGCTGTCGGGGGCCTTGAGCACGCAGGGCAAGCCGACGCGGCGTTTCACTTCCTCGACGTCCACCTGGTCGGTGACCCAGGTCTTGGGACAGGGCACGCGGGCCAGCTCGAAGGCCTCGGCCTGGAAGACCTTGTTCGTGGCGCGCAGGATCGACTGCGGATCGTCGATGACCACCAGGCCTTCGGACTCCGCGCGCTGGGCGAAGCGGAAGGTGTGGTGGTTGACGTAGGTCGTCTCGCGGATGAAGAGCGCGTCGAACTCGCCGATGCGGCTGTAGTCGTCGCGCTGAATCAGCTCGACGCCGAAGCCCAGGCTCTGGCCGGCGGTCCGGAAGCGGGCCAGGGCCTTCGCGTCGGAGGGCGCCAGCTCCTCGGCCGGGTCGTGCAGGATGGCGAGGTGGTAGCGTGGCGCGCGGGAGGCGCGGGCCTGGTAGCGCGGGCGGGAGAAGTACTCGCGCGCGGCCTCCTGCAGGAACTCGTGGTGCGACTCGGGCACGTCCCGGAAGCCGATGGGGGCGACGCTGGTGAGGCGCCAGCGCTCCCCCCGCTGGAAGACGGCGCGCACCAGAGGTGCCGGGAAGAGACCGAAGAGCGTGCGTGCCAATCGGTCGTGGCGCTTGGCCAGGTTACGACCGAAGTAGACGCTCAGCTCGAAGCGCTCCGAGCGCAGCCCCTCGAGGCTGCGCTGGATCAGGTCGTCCAGGTCCTCGTCCGCGGCCCGCACGAGGGCGCGGCTCTTCATGTCGAGGACCGTCATCAGGCTCGGCGAGGGCCTGTGCCGGCGCGCGGCGGCGAGCAGGGAAACGTAGTAGCCTTCACTCTGGTAGCGGTAGGAGCGGCACAGGTTGAAGACCCGCACCGCACGCTCCTTGGTCCAGGCCGCGTCGGTCAGGTAGTCGCGGGCGAGCACGACCTCGACGCCCGGGAGATCGAGGGGCCAGTCGGCGGGTTTGCTGACGATGGCGATGGTGCGCATTCAGGAGTCCTGCCTGGACGGAGGCTCGAGGACGATCAGGTTCCCGTCGTAGGTGAGTACGCCGAGGTAGACGGCGCCGATCAGGCGCGCGACGGGGACCGGATAGGTGTGAGAGGTCGCGAGGGGG
Organism: bacterium; assembly: GCA_030428965.1. GTDB lineage: Bacteria > Planctomycetota > UBA1135 > UBA1135 > JAUIEE01. The sequence goes on from JAUIEE010000116.1 coordinate 10,178, forward strand.
TTGGGGTGCATGGGGTCGCTGACGATGACTTCGCCCCGTTCTTCGGAGTAGCCGGTGAGCACCACGAAGTGGCCGACAGGTTCACCCGCCACGTCGTCGGGCTGACCGTCGGAGGTGCGCTCGCGCATCTCTCGATACAGGAAGCTCGCGGAGAGTCCCGTCAGGATGGGCAGGCCCCGCTTCAGGCAGCGGCGCAGGAGCGAATCTTCGAGATCGCGCAGGAGGAGTTTTCCACCCGCTGCGAGGAACTCGACGTACGCGCGCAGGGCGATGCGCAGCTTCTCGTCGCTGACCGCCGCCTCGCGCGCCAAGAGACGCTCGCGCAACTCCTCGCCCTGGTAGGGGAACCAGGTCGGATCGAACACCTGGAGGTTCCAGGTGACGATCGTCGCCTTGTATCCGCGGGAGAGCGCATGGGTGGCGAGCAGCACGCCCAGGGTGCCGCCTCCGTCGAGGGTACGGACGCCCGCGATGAGCTCGTTGAGGGGAACCTCGTCACCGAAGTGGCGGTAGACGGCGTGCAGGCACGTCGGCCCGCAGGTCGTGTCGTCGGGCTGACGGTGGATCTGGAAGTCGGAGAGGGACCGAACGGGGCTGCTCATGAAGGTGCACGGCGGAGGATCCCCCGCCAGCGGCGCGGAATTCTGCGACGGGCGCTCCTCCAGGGGAACCGGTTTGTCCCCCCTTTCTGAGCAAAATAGAGAGGCGAGGGCTGAGGGGAAGGTCCCGGACGAGCGTGCCCGGAGGTGTCATGGAGCGGCCGCGGTCGTCCGCCAAGGCCGTCCCGACCGAATGTGGTGTTCCAGAGGCCAAACAAGGAGCCACCGCCCGGGGAGGGCGGTGGCTCGGTTGCGCAGGCAAGGGGGGTCGACTTGGCCGTCGACTCCCTACCCAGGAAGCGGTGTGGACGTCAGGTGTCGAGAGTGTCTCCTCGTGGTGGGGTCACCCTTGGCATTCACCAGGTCCGATCTCCTCCGCTCGTCTGCGCGTGGGTAGAGTCGCCTAGGCGGAGCGGCGCTCTTTGCCCTTGGGAGGGCTCTCTCTCGAGGAGGCTGCCTTGGCCTCCTTTCCCTTGGATTTGTCTTTGACCGGTTTGGCCTTCTTGTCCTGCGTCATGGACGTGTTCTCTCTGCTGTGGTGTACGAGGCGTGTGTTTCGACAATCGTTGCGGACCATGGTGGCGAAAGCATCCGGGCCCAAGGTGGGGGCGCCAACGGTCAGCCGCCGGTGCCGGACCTGCGCCTGGTTCCCACATCCCTTACTCCAGTGGCCAGGTCTTGTTGCTGAGCTGATGCACGCGTAGATCGGGACTCGGAGAAGAATCCCTCGCCCTCCGTGGGCGCTGCGGTCGGTGTCAGTTCGACGGTGACTTCTGTTTCGATGGATGTGGGAGTCTTTGCGTTGGAGCCGAGCGGCTCCCTGGTTACTGACCCATGGGTCTATGTCCTTTCAGCGGAGTGGTCGGCCCGCTGGACCGGAGTCCTTCGAGCCGGGGGTCTGCGAGCAATCCCTGTGCCGAGGCCAGGACCGAAGCCGACCGCGCAGCAGGTTCGCTGCAAGTGCCGGCCTCAGCGTTGGATACGTCCGCGCCGGAGCCATCGACCTTGGGAGGACCCGGCAAGAGAATCGGATGCGAGCCTCCGATCTCAGGGTCGAGAGATGGCGAATTCGGAGGTCGCCTACCGAAAACGAGCCGGAGGAGGCCCGCTAGGGTTCGCCGAGGGACTGCTCCTTGCCTGGATGGCGGTCTCGAAAGGCCTCCTTTTGCAGTCCCAGCTTCTTCATCTTCTCGTACAGCGAGCGAGGAGAGAGGCCCGCCCGCCTTGCCGCCGCGCCGATCTTGCCGCCGGTCTCGTGCAGCAGGGCATCGAAGTAGCGCTGTTCGAGGTCCGCCAGGACCTCGTCCCGGGCATCGACGAACGTCTTCGACGTGAGCGACCGGACCAGGGCGATGGTGTCTCCGTGCGGGCCGTGAAGTTCGACCGGGAGATCCTCCAGCCCGATCTCTTCCCCGTCCGTCAGGAGAACGGCGCGCTCGAGCACGTTGATCAGCTCGCGTACGTTGCCGGGCCACCGGTATCGTACCAGGACGTCCAGGGCCTCGGGTCGCACGCCGGTGACCTTGCGTCCCATCTGGCGGGAGAGGCGTTCCACTTGACTCTCCACGAGAGAGGGAATGTCCTCCGCTCGTTCCCGCAGCGGAGGTACCGTGAGAATCACCGCGCCCAGTCGGTAGTAGAGGTCTTCCCGGAAACGGCCTTCCGCGACCTCCGCCTTGATATCCCGATTCGTCGCCGCGATGACGCGGACGTCGACATCGATCGCCTTCTCGTCGCCCACGGGCCGGATCCTGCGCTCCTCGACGGCACGCAGAAGACTGGCCTGCAGGTGCAGGGGAAGATCACCGATCTCGTCCAGAAACAGCGTCCCGCCGTGGGCGAGCTCGAAGTAGCCCCTGCGGGCTGCGACGGCCCCCGTGAAGGCGCCCTTGGTATGTCCGAAGAGTTCGGTCTCGATCAGATTCTCCGGGACGGCGGCGCAGTTGATCGCGACGAAGGGCTTGTTCCCGCGGGGTCCTTCGTGGTGGATCGCTCGGGCGAGGAACTCCTTGCCGGCGCCGGTCTCCCCGAGCAGGAG
>JAUIEE010000117.1 GCA_030428965.1 bacterium
AGCAGGTTGAGCTCGTAGTCCCGCTGCTGGAAGGCGCCCTGCTCCCTCGCGCTGGCCGTCGTGTCGAGCAGCAGCACATAGGACCCCTCGCCGCTCGGAAAGACGTGGACGTCCGCGAAACGCCCCCCGGTCAGCTCGACCTGGGGCAACACCTCGATCCCCGAAAAGGGCAGGAGCCCCTCGAACAGCGGACTCTCCTCGCCTAGCGCCGAGCCTGGGCGCACCTCCCCCAGGCCGAAGCGCTCCGGCGCTCCGCCCACCTCGGTCACGATGCCCTTGCGGTCCACGCCGACGAAGGCCATGGAACGGCGCGAGAGGGCATCCTGCAGCAGGTAGTCGCCGATCGATGCGGGGATCCGGCTCATGGTTCGACCATCAGCGCAGCAAGCTCGACAAAGGCCTCCTCGACCCCCTCGCCTTCCTTGGCGCTCGTCCGGCGCACGCGCCAGCCGGCTTCTTCCAGCTTGGCGAGACTACCCTTGTCGAGCTCCCATTGCGCGACCAGGTCGGTCTTGTTCAAGAGCAAGAGGAAAGGGATCTCTCCGATCAGGTCCTGGGCGAACTGGCGCAGCCCCAGGGCCGTGTCCAGCGTTCCGGCCCGAGTGCCGTCCGCCACGAGCAGCACGCCTCCGGCACCGCGCAGGTAGGAGGACTTGATCGACTGGAAATCGTCCTCCCCGTGGATGTCCCACAGGACCATCGAGAGTTCCCTTCCCGCGACCTCCAGGCTCTTCTTGCGTATGCGCACGCCGACCGTCGTCTCGTAGCGATCGGAGTACATGCGATCCACGAAGCGTGCGACCAGACTCGTCTTGCCGACCGCGAATGCCCCCAGCATGCAGACCTTCTTGCGGATCATTCGGCTGGATCCAGGCGCACGCGCAGGGCCACCTCGTCCCCGACTCGACTTTCCTCGGACACGACCAGACGCGCCCAGCCACTCGAGACCTGGTCCAGCAGCGAGCGCAAGAACTCGGCCCTGGGCAGGAAGAGGCCTGGAACGGAGGCCGTCCCGTCCTCGGTCTGTACGGCGACCAGATCGACCCGGACGCGCGCCTCGGCCTGACGCGCTGCGCGCTCCAGATCACGGAAGGCGTCCAGCAGAGGCCGCAGGCGAGGATCGTCGGCGGCAAGACGCCCTTCCCCCGGTGGGAAACGGAGCGCCTGGGTTTCCAGGCGCGCCGCTGCCGCCTGGGCCTGTTCGAGATCGATGTCGACCAGGGCGCTCTCGTCCAGCTCGAGCTCGCCGGAGACCGCCAGGGCGACCGTGCGCAGCGCAACGATCCAGGCATGGCGTGCACGCCCGCTGAGGGTCAGGCGCCCATCCGCCCACGAAACCTCGGCCGTGCTGGGAGCAGGCACCAGTCCCTGGATCCGGCTCAAGACCATCTCGGGGGTCAGGGCGTGGTACGGCTCCCACTCGCCGGACACGTTGGCAGGATCGATCCCGGCTTCGGCCTGGAGCAGATCGAGGGGGTCGCGGGCCAGGGGATCCCGGAGGCCGGCGAACACATAGCCCCCGTCCTCCTCCCTCGCGGTCGTCAAGACCAGACCGGGCTCGGACTCGAGCGCGGCGATCGCCTTCCTCCAGCGATCGCGTCGGTTGACGACGTTGAAGGCGTAGATCACGAGCAGCACCATGGCCACGACGCAGGCCGAGGCCAGGATGAGCTTGCCCATGGGGTTGGGCTTGGTTTCGCGACGCTCCTCCTCCAGGCAGTCGAACAGAAGGGGCCGGGTCGTCACGAAGGGCATCGTGTCACCCTCGAAGTTCGCCAGGTCGCGCGATTTCTCCGCGTGGATCTCCTCCAGGGTCTCGAGCATGCGCTCCCGTAGGGACCGCGGAGCCGTCCCGCGTACCGTCGCCACCAGGATGGCCTTGGGCCCCCGGACGACCTCCAGCACGAGGTCGCCGAACTCGACGTGTTCGAGCGCCTGCTCTTCTCCGACGGTGAACGACTCGTGGATGTAGTCGTGCAGAACGCCGAGCATGCTCGCGATCATCTCGGGATCGCGGCTGACGACCGTCGGCGCGACCACGTGCTCGAGCAGAATGGCCCCCTCGCGGTGGATCAGGAAGACCTCCTCGACCCGGAACACGAGGCTCTTCAGGAGCACGATCTCCCCGAACGAACGCCCGGTGCGCAGCGCCTCGAGGCGCCAGCTCAGCCCGCGCGGGGTGAAGCTGTACTCGACGGTACGGTTGAGCCCCTCGACCATGGCGGCGAGGGACTGGCTGATGGACTTGCGAATGGCCGGCCCCATGAGCGGGAAGATCGCGTTGGCCAGGGTGCTGGGATCCCGTTGCACGGAGGTCTGGATGGCCGCTTCGATCGTGGGCGCTAACGCGTCGGCCAGCCGATCGTCTTCTCCCTGACGCAACAAGATGGCGTCGGGCAGCACCGCGCCGACCGCCCGCGGTTCGATCTCCTGCCCCTCGACCACCTGCCGCAGCTCGCTGATCTCGGCCTTCTCCGGGCCGATCAACAGCTCCTTGAGCCGGTCGAGCTCCCGGGCCGCGAGCTCGGGGGAGCCGGGCTCCGAATCCGGTTCCATGCTCATCCGCCCAGGGTCTCCGCCATCGACCTCAGCAGGTCGGCCAGCTCGTGGCGATCCAGCTTGCCCGCCTGCAGCTCCGAGACGCGACTCTCGACCCTCGCGCTGAGCTCCTCCCACTTGGCCTCGAAGATGCGCCGCGTCTCACGCATCTCCTCGAGCATCGACTCACGATGCTGGGCGAGGGCTTCCCGCTGCAGGGCCAGCTCCCCCTCGGCGCGGGAGGAGTTGTCCAGCAGCCCTTGAAGCCTCCCCAGCAAGTCGTCGCGCAATCCGGCGACCTCGGTCGATACCCCGGCCCGCAGCTCGGCCAGCTTCGTCTCGTTGCGCCGGTGCTCCTCCCCCAGCAGGATCTCGCGGATCTGCTGCAGGGACTCGCTGGCCCCGCCTTCTGGGGTCCGTGATTCTTGCATCCAGCCCTCCGGGCGAGGCGCTAGTCTAACCCCAGGTCCCGGCGCCGCCAGAAGGCTTCGAGCGACGAACGGGCCTGGCGCTCGAAGGGAGCCAGGACGGAGCGCCTCGAGTGGGCCCGCAGGAGATCACGGACCCGGGATTCGAGCCGGGCGTCTTCTCCACAGGCCTCCCCGAGGAAGCGGTCCCGTTCGAACGGCTCCATCCCGAGCGCCTCGAGGAAGATCTCCTTGGCGCGCAGGCTGGAGCTCATTGCCCTCCCGGTTCCCCTTCGCCCAGCATCTCGGCCAGACGCGCCCGGGCATAGGACCACTCCCGCATCACGGTGCGGCTCGAAACGTCCAGGGCCAGCGCGGTCTCCTCGACGCCGAAGCCCGAGAAGAAGCGCAATCGGGCGACCTCCGCCGCGCGGGCGTCTTCCTCTTCGAGCCGGGTCAGCGCATCGTCGAGGGCCAGGAGCTTGTCGGGGTCGTCCTCGGTCACGAGATTGGCGACGGTGATCGAGAGCCGGGCTCTCTCGCCGCCCCGCTTCTGGCTCTTCACCTTGCGGGCATGGTCCACGAGGACGCGACGCATGGCCTGGGCGGCCGCTCCGAAGAAGTGCCGGCGGCCCTTCCAGTCCATCTCCTCGGTGCCGACCAACCGCAGGTAGGCCTCGTGGACGAGGGCGGTCGCCTGCAGGGTGTGCTCGGCGCGCTCCTTTCCCATGCGATTCTGGGCCAACCGACGCAGCTCGCCGTAGACGACGGGCAAGAGGTCGTTCCACAGGTCCGGGTTGTCCTCGGCCTGCTGCAACAGACGGGTCACGCTCTTGGGATCTTCGTCCAAATCAGATCTCCGCTCTGGGTTCGCGGACGACCTCCAGGGGCATCCTACCCAGGGCTGCTGGTTCCTTCCTTTCCCGTGGCGTGAATCGAGCGGTTTTGACGCCACAGGTTCCGCAAGAAACTTGGCGAACCCGGCGTCTTGCTGCGTTCCCCACGATTGCCGGCTCCCTCGACGATCCCGCTCCACGAGCCCCATGCCTCGCCAGGCTCTGCCCTGTGTCCAACCCTGACGACGCCCCCGATGGCCGTCGCAGAGGCCCGGAGCGGCGGTCTCGACGTCCGGCCCTCGGACGGTGCCCGCGCCGGACCCGATCGGGAAGGGGCAGCGCTAGCGGCAGCGAGCTCCGACGAAAGCGCGCAGGGCGAGGCGAGCCGCCTGCGTCTTCTCGGTCAGGTCGAACTCCATCACGTAGACGACACGCTCGCCGCGCAAGACGCGCCGCGTGAGCGACCCGACGAGCTGGAGCGGATCGGTCTCCTCGGGCAAGGTGAAGCTCAGCCTCACGTCCTTGGCCTCGGGAAACACGACGTCCACCTCGCTCTCGACCGTCAGGCCCACGCCGAGCTCGCTCACGTCGAACAGGAGCCCTTCGGCCTGGGCCCCGTACTGTCCGTTGGACAGGCAGCAGGGGAGGGTCTCCTCGAACTTGTAGCGCGGGACCCGTCGGCGCTCGTAGCGGCTCTTCAAGAGACCGGGCGGGAGCTTGTCGTGGAACTCGACTCCGGCCGTGTGCAGGAACTGGTAGACGCGACCGTTGGGTTCATCCCGACGCTCGACGACCTGCCCCTGGATCACGGGCATGGCAGCCCCGAATCCGAGCATGAAGCGCAAGAGGACCAGGTCGGCCAGGCTCAGCACCGTGTTGTCGTTGGCCTCGAAGCGGATCGTGGAGCGCTGGATGCCGAAATCGACGATCATCCCATGTACGGGAATCCGTTCGCCCTTCTTGACCCAAACGCCAACGACATAGTCCGGCTGCCCGTCGGGAAGCGAGAATTCCTGGTTCCAATCCGTCGTCATGATCAAGAACACCTAGAGGCGGGGCGAACCAGGCAGTTGCGTGGCAGACCCGCCCATGTGGGTCTATCGGCCCACTTCCTGGTTTGCGGCACGCTTCCCGCTGAGAACCGGCGTTTCGGTGTCCCAGGCCCGGGAAGAGCCCCTGGACAGGGGGACGGACTAGGGCTTGCGCAGCACCAGGAGCCGCAGCTCGGACATGTCCTCGATGGCCCAGCGCAGGCCTTCCCGCCCCAATCCGCTGTCCTTGACCCCGCCGTAGGGCATGTTGTCCATCCGCCAGGAGGGCACGTCCCCGACGATCACCCCCCCGACCTCGAGCTGGTCCCAGGCCTGATGGGCACGGTAGAGGTCTCGGGTGAAGAGCCCGGCCTGCAAACCGAAGGCGCTGTCGTTGACCTCGGCCAGGGCCTGGTCGAAGTCCCGGAAGGAGCTCAGCACCGCAAGGGGCCCGAAGAACTCCTGGGCGCAGACCGCTTCGCTCCGGGGGACATCTTCCATCAGGGTCGGCTCGACCAGGACCCCGTCGCGGCCACCGCCGGTGAGCACCCGGCCCCCGGCCCGCTTGGCGCTCTCGATCCAGCCCTGCATGCGCTCCGCCTCCGCCTTCGAGATGATCGGGCCGATGGTCGTGTCTTCCTGCTTGGGGTCTCCGCTCACCAGGCCGGACACGGCCCGCACAAGGCGCTCGCGGAAATCGGCGTAGAGGGACTCGTGCACCAGAATGCGCTGCACGGAGATGCAGCTCTGGCCGGACTGGTAGAAGGCCCCCACGACGATTCGATCGATCGCATCCGCCAGGTCGGCCGTCTCATCGACGATCACCGCGGCATTGCCCCCCAGCTCGAGCACGACCTTCTTCTTGCCGGCCTTCGACTTGAGCTTCCATCCGACCTCGGGAGAACCGGTGAAGCTCAAGAGCTTGAGGCGCTCGTCGACGGTGAACAGGTCGGCCCCTTCCCGCGGGCAGGGCAGGATGGAGAAGGCCCCGGGCGGAAGATCCGTTTCGGCCAGGACTTCGCCGATCAAGAGCGCCCCGACCGGGGTCAGGCTGGCCGGCTTGAGCACGAAGGGACAGCCCACGGCGAGGGCCGGGGCGATCTTGTGGGCGGCCAGGTTGAGCGGGAAGTTGAAGGGGGAGATGAACGAGCAGGGACCGAGGGGGACCCGCTTCCACATGCCGCTGTAGCCGCGGCCGCGGGGGCTGATGTCGAGGGGCATCACCTCCCCGGTGATGCGCACCGATTCCTCGGCCGCGATGCGAAAGGTGTCGATCAGCCGCCCGACCTCGCCGCGGCTGTCCCGAATCGGCTTGCCCGCTTCGATGCACAGCCCCAGGGCCAGTTCCTCGAAGCGTTCCTCGAAGCGTCGCGCGCAGTGGGTCAAGACCTGCTGCCGCTCGTAGGCCGAGAGCTCCCGCATCGGGTCACGCGCCTCGACGGCGCGGGCGATGGCCCGGTCGATCGCCTCGCGGTCGGCCAGCGCGACCCGGGTCGCGAGCTCCCCGGTGTACTTGTCGTGGACCGCGAGCTGGGAATCGGCGACCACGGGCTCGTTGGCCAGGTAGTAGGGGTAGCTCTTGGCAAGCATGGGACCGTCCCTAGACCTCGGCGTCCTCGGCGCAGGCCCTGCGGGTCAGGACCACGGCCAGAAGACCCATGGCCGCCACACCCAGGAGCCCTTCGAAGCCTCCCGCCCAGCCATGGCCGATGCCACTCGGAGCGGCCCCCTGGACGTAGGCCCAGGCCGCGATCGCGACCCCGGTCAGGCCGGCCCCCCCGACCAGCCCCGATCCGAACAGCACGCCGCGATCCTTGCGGGCGGTCGCCTCATCGGCGTTGGCGGCTCGGCGCTCGAGGAAGTGTCGCAAGAGGCCCCCGAGGAAGACGGGGACCATGGTGGCCACCGGCAGGTAGACGCCCACCGCGAAGGGCAGGGAGGGAACGCGGAGTAGTTCGACGACGATGGCGATGCCGGCCCCGATACCGACCAGCGTCCAGGGCAGGGACTGCTCCAGAACGCCTTCGATGACGACCTTCATGAGCGTCGCCTGGGGCGCCGGCAGCTCTTCGGATCCGAAGCCGTAGGTCTCGTGCAGGAGCCGCACCGTCGCGCACACGAAGAAGGCGCAGGACAGCACCCCGGCCAGCTCCCCGATTTGCTGCCTGCGGGGCGTGGCGCCCAGCAGGTAGCCCGTCTTCAGGTCCTGGGAAGTGTCCCCGGCGATGGAAGCGGCGATGGCGATCACGCAGCCGACGCTGAGGGCGGCCGCCTTGCCCAGGTCACCGGTCCAGCCGAAGGCCAGGAAGACGGACGTGGTGAGCAAGAGGGAGGCGATCGTCATGCCGCTGGTCGGGTTGGACGTCACCCCCACCAGGCCCACGATGCGCGAGGAGACGGCGACGAAGAAGAAGGCGCAAAGCACCACGAGGAAGGCCGCCACGAGGCGCACCTGGGTGTCCTCGATGGCTCCGAAGGCGCGTGGCACCAGCCCCAGCACCAAGAAGATCACGACCAGGGCCACGGCCACGAGCCCCAGGGGAAGGTCTTGACGCGTGCGCTCGACGGCCTCGACCGGACCGCCTCCCCCCATGCGTCCCTTGAGCTCGCGGGCCCCCACGCGGAAGCTCTGGATCATGGTCGGAATGCTCTTCACCAGGGTGATCAGGCCGCCGGTCGCCACCGCCCCGGCTCCGATGTAGCGCACGTAGCGCGTCCAGATGCGGCTCGGGCTCATCTCCTGGATGGTCTGCACCGTTTCCGGATAGAGCGGCTCGCCGCGCCCCATCCCCCACCAGGCGATGGCTGGGATGAGCACCAGGGAAGAGAGCAGCCCTCCCCCCACCATGATCGCCCCGACCCGCGGTCCGAGGATGTAGCCGACGCCGAAGAGCGCCGACGACACGTCCATGCCGATGCGCCCCTTCGGCAGGAAGGGGACGGCCAGGCTCGCGTCCTTCGGAACGACCTTGAGGAAGCCCGTGAGGAACTTGAACAGCCCACCGGTGAAGAGGCCACCGAAGACGATCGAGGCGCGGCTGCCTCCGGTCTCCGCGGCGCGCAACACCTCGGCACAGGCCGTGCCCTCGGGGTAGGGCAGGCGTCCGTGCTCGCGCTCCATCAGGAAGGGGCGCAGGGGGATCATGAACAGGATTCCGAGCATGCCACCGAGGGTGGCCAGCATCGTCATCTGCAACAGGTCCGGATCCAGCCCCCACAGAAAGAGCGCCGGCAGGGTGAAGATCACACCGCTGGCCACCGAGCTCGACGCCGAGCCGACGGTCTGGGCCAGGTTGGCTTCGAGGATGGTGCCCCCGGCCGAGAAGGCCCGCAGCACGCGAAAGGCGGCCACGGTCATGACCGCGATCGGAATCGAGGTGGAGATCGTCAGTCCGGCCCGCAGCCCCAGGTACGCGTTGGCCGCACCGAAGACGATGCCGAACACCATCCCCAGCAAGACGGCCTTGAGCGTGAACTCCGCCATGTGGACCCGGCTGGCCACGTACGGTTCGAAGGCGGGCGTCGATTCGTCGGATGGCGCTTGGCCGGCTTCGTTGGGCTCCATTCCGGCCCATCCTTGCCCTGCCCACCGGAGAGATCAAGCCCGTGCGACCGAGGAGGCCGGAAGAGGTGCGACCCCCTTCCGGCCCTTCGGTCAGGCTCCAGGTGGACGGTATCGGGCCTGGCGCCGGTGGATTGGGCTGGACGCGACGACGACCGCCGTCCGGGGCGATGCGCCGAGGAGGAACAAAGCGCCCAGCGACCAAGCCAGGGCCCGACACCCTCCGCTAGAAGTCCAGGCGGATCTCCTGGGAGTCTTCCAGGAAGAGTGGCGTCATCTGGAACAGGCTGACCGGGTCGTAGACCGTGCCCACGTGACCATCGGGAGCCTCCGTCTCGAAGACGACCCCCATGACCGAGACCTTGACGGTCTGGCCCGGCAACAGGTTCGGCTGCTGGAAAGCGATGGTCGTCTCGCCATTGGCATCGGTCAGCGGGGACAGGATCCAGGGGGCACCGGGCTCACCGACGTACTCGATCACGTTGCCGTCGGCGTCGAGGATGTCGAACGAGGTCTCGTGGGAGGTGAGGAAGTCGTCGGTCTTCTCGAAGTGTCCCGTGGCCGGATCCTCGACCGTGACGATGCTGAACACCATCTGATCGGGCGCCGGAAAGAAGTCGGGCGCGTTGTAGTTGAGGTCGATCTTGATGCGCACCTCGGCGTCCAGGGTCGAGCCCAGGCGATCCTCGCGCAACCACTCCATCTCCGCCACGTGCACGCTCAGCGGGAAGGGCGGCAGCATCACGGCGGCTTCGGTCGGCGTGAAGTCCTCCAACGGGACCGGTCCGGTCGTGTTGTCGTTGCGATCGGTCATCGTGATGCTGGCCTCGAAGTCGATCGGGGCCAGGGTCGGCGTCGACGGTTCGCTGTGGGTGAGGACGAAGGTGTCTTCGCGGCTGAAGTAGTCTCGCTCGAAGGTCCGCACGGGCCCCCCTCCTCCCTTGACCTGGTAGGTCACCGAGTAGGTCACGTCCTCGCTGAAGGTGACGTGGTACTTCGCCAGGCGCGACGTGGCGAAGTCGAGCGTGCTGGAATCGAGCTCGGGCGGCGTGTCGTCTCCGGAGAGCACCTGGGCCAGGGTCGGGTCGTCACCGTTGGCGTCTTCGTGTCCGTCCAACCAACCGTCCCCGTCGCTGTCGGGATTGCGCAGACCTGTGCCGAGGACGATCTCCTCGGAGTTCACCAGGGAGTCGTTGTCGAAGTCGTGCACGTAGGCCGGTCCGTTGCCCAGGGGCAAGCCGAGGAACACGTGATCGGCGCGGCCGGCCTCGGTCTCCGCTTGCATCTGGTCCCAGGTGAGGGTCGGCTGGGACGCATCCTCGGGCACGAACGCGTCGCCGCTCGGATCGTACAGCCAGCGCGCGGGCTCGAACCCCGAACCGCTGTCGAAGCTGCCGATCGCGGCCACGTCGTTCCACCCCTTGACGGCCCCGTCCAGGAGGATCTCGCGGATGTCCGTCACGGTCTGGGCGTCGGCCTCGAAGTAGCGGCAGGCCCAGTGCACCGCCGGAGAGATCCCCTGGTCGAACTGCCGCACGTAGTGGAAGACGTTGCGGCGCTCCTGGGGATTGAGGGCGAAGAACACCTGGATTCGAACGATGAAGTGGAACAGGGTCGGCACGCCGCCGTCGTGGGCCACGCCGAAGCCGTTCTGGTTGACCTCACGCGGCTCCTCCCCCCCGAGGTCCAGGAAGACCGTCCTCAGCCCCTTGTGCTGCAGCTGCCGCAGGTGCGCTGCCTCGAGCACCGAGGCCCGGGGCGAGAGGGAGCCGACTTCCTCGAGGAAGCCGGAGTCGCTGCCCGTCTCGAGGATGTGGCAGCTCGCGCAGGTGCGCCCGTTGAAGTTGACCACGTCCTGGAAGGCGTCCTGTCCCTGCACGGCCGAACCCGTCGATCCGTCGATGGCCGGCTCGACCAGGAAGTCGTCGAGCACGCGACGGGGGTTCTGCAGCGGATTGGCCGGAGCCTGCAGCGACTGCATGAACACGATGAAGTCGTCGATCTCCTCGTCCGTGGGATCCAGAGCCTCGGGCGCCCCCAGAAGCCCCACGAACGCCTTGCGGAAGTCTTCCAGGTCCCGCTCCCCGCGCCAGTGGTGCGGGAAGGTGTCCGAGATGCTGAAGAGGGACTGGGTGACCATCACGTCCTTCTGGTCGCAGGGGTCGCCGCGCAGCATCCAGCCCAGTTGGTCCGCCCCTCCGCTGGGGTGGCAGGAGTAGCAGCCGAAGCGTGCGTCCTTCGAACGCTGGCCGTCCAGGAAGAGGTCACGCCCGCGACGGATCTGCGGCGGCGTTGGGTCGTCGCCGATCGGCAGGCTCGCGATCGGGTTGGGGTTGTAGGGATTCCAGGAGAAGACCTCGATCGACATCGTTCCCAGGCAGAGGGCCACGAACAGGTTCTCGTCGAGGGGGAACACGTCGACGTCGAAGCACTGGGCCTTCGGCGGCAGGTTGAAGTCCACGAAGCGGTCGCCGCTCGGATTCACGAGCGCGATCACGTCGCTCATCGGGCTCGAGACGAAGCCCCAGCCGGGCGCCAGGGAGGCGCGCGAGAGGAAGTCCAGGGAGCGGGCCTGGTTGATCGATCGCGCGGCGTCGTAGTCCGGCGCCATGTTGTTCGGATCGAAGTCGTCGAGGTCGATGCCGTCCCCCGCGGTGATCAGGCTGCTGAGGGCGTCGAGGCCGGAGACGATCTTGAGCTGGTTGATGCCGACCTTGCCCTGCAGCTTCGGCTCGGAGTCGATCGTCTCGTCCTTGTTGTTGCTGTCGAACGAGAGGATCCACAGCTCGCCCGTGTCCGGGTTCCGGGCGATCTTCTGGATCACGCTGCCCGCGTTCTTGACGACCTCCTGGATGGAGCCCGTCGTGGGATCGATGCGGAAGACGTCGTGGTCCGGCAGCCCCCCGCTGGGATCCCCGTCCAGGTCGCGCAGCTTGCCCACGGTCCCTCCGTTCCCCCCCGGACCGATCGTGATCGAGTTGTTCCCGGTGATCGAGGCCGCCACGTAGACGCGGTTGTCGGCAGGATCGGCCAGGACGCCGCGATCCAGGCAAAGCGAGAGAGGACGCTCGCCGCAGGTGATCTCGTAGCGCTCGATCACCTCGAACGTGGCCAGGTCGATCTCGTCGACCAGGTTGTCGCCGCGGCAGCTCACGTACAAACGGTCGTTGTCCCCGTCGAGGACCATGTCGGCCGGCTCCGAGTCCAGCTTGACGAAGCCCTCGATGCTGCCGTCCAGCGCGTCGTGCACGAACAGGGCGTGGGTTCCATGGCACACGACCAGGAGCTTGCGCTGGCTCGGATCGGCCGGAACCGGGTCGTAGATCTCGATCGAGATCGGGTTGAACCCCGTCTCGACGATCCTGTCCGGCTGGCCGGTCACGCCGCTGTAGACCACGACCGTGTGGTTGTAGGGGTTGACGGCCCACACCTGACCGTCCGCATCGAAGGCCAGCCCGGACACCGGCTCCGGCAGGAAGTTGACGATCTCGCTGCGGGCGTTCGTCAAGGCGTCGTAGGGCGCCTGGGGCGGCGCCACCTCGACCGGGGCATGCTCGGCCTGATTGCCGGCGCCCTCCGAGCGGATCCCGCGCTGGGCTTGGGAAGGTGCGGGGAAAAGGAGCAGCGCTCCAAGGGCCACGGAACCCAGACGTAGGTGCCCGATCATGATCTCCTCCTCTTGAGCTTGGGGACAGCGGCCATCCCCCAAGGCGTGGAACCGGGGGGAGGCGCGCAGGGTTGGAGGTGTCCGCGGCCCCGCGGTTCGTTCTAGAAATCGTAGGGGAATCTCTCCGCTCCGGTGGCCGCTTCCGGCTTCGATCGCTCCTGGGAGCCTGTGAGAGCCCTTCTCACCCTCGGGAAGCAGCTCCAGGCTCTTCCCGGCCGGGCAAGAGGGGGTTTTCCAGCTCTGCCCCATGGACGACAATGGGGGGCCTGTTTCGCCGCAGGGCCCCACCGAGTCCATGCATCGCTCCGAAGCCGCAACCTTGCTCCTGACCTGGGCCGTTCTCGCCTCTCCGGCGTGTGTCGTGCACCACTACGTGGAAGGCAAGGACGGCCCCTCGAGCGAGGCCGTGGGCGGCTCGGCAGCTCCCCCAAGGGCCCTGTCCATCGACGAAAGCGGCCGGCCGCTGCGATCTCCGGTCTCCGCATCGGAAGAGGACGAGGGCAGCCCCCTCGAGGAAGTCGCCATCGAGGAGACCAGCCCCGAGGGCGATCCCCCCGGACTGGACGACGCGGGCTTGGCCCTCGAGCCCGGTGAAGAGTCTCCCGACGCCGAAGCGGCGCGGGCCGTGGCCGAGGCCACGGCGGAGAAGGCCGGTCCCGAAAAGCCGGCCTCCCTTCCCCCGGTCGACGAGCTGCGCGTCATCGAGCTGACGGAAGCGCCCCCTGAGAACGCGGTCGACAGCGGAAGTCCCGTG
>JAUIEE010000118.1 GCA_030428965.1 bacterium
GACGTCACGCCGCTCGACCCGGTCGCCTTCGAGCGCGCGCTGCTCGATCCCGAGGACCACGAGACCGCGTTCCGAGCGCTCGCGGGCCTGCTCCGGGAGCGCTGCGACGACGACGCGAGGCCGCACGTCCGCCTGTGGACGAGCCCGTATCGACGCACCCGCGAGACCGCCGACGCCATCATGAAGAACAGCGACGGCTGGATCACCGACCGGCGCGAGCACGTGCTGCTGTGCGAGCAGCAGTTCGGGCTTTTCGACGGCGTCACCGACGAGGAGCTGCCCTTGCGCTTCCCCGACGCGTACGCCCACTACGAGAAGAACGTGCGCTTCGAGGGGAGCGACGCCTCGCACTCCCTGGGAGACGCGGCCCGGACGGCATCGGAACCGTCCCTGGGGTTGCGCCTGCGCGTGCGACGTCCCTAGGCCCGATGACCCGGTCGGCTGCGGCCGACGACGGGTTCTCGGGCAGGCACTAGGCGCCAGCGTGACAGACGCCGGATTCACGCGCGGCCTCGGCCACGCGCTTGGCGACCTGTACCGCCACCGAGCGGTCGAAGGGGCTGGGCAGGATGCCGCGCGGTGACGGGTCGTGCACCGCTTCGGCGATGGCCTCGACGGCCGCGAACTTCATCGCGTCGCTGAAGCTCTTGGCGCGCGCCTCCAGGGCTCCCCGAAACAGGCCGGGAAAGGCGAGCACGTTGTTGACCTGGTTGGGGAAGTCGCTGCGTCCCGTTCCGACGATGCTGGCGCCGCCGGCGTAGGCCTCCTCGGGCAGGATCTCGGGAATCGGGTTGGCCATGGCGAGCACGATCGGGTCGCTGGCCATGGTGCGGATGTCCTGCGCCCGGAGCAGGTTGCCGCGGCTCACTCCGATGAAGGCGTGCGCGCCACGGAGCGCGGCGCGCAGGTCGCCCTGTTCCGCCTCGGGGTTCGTGTCCCGCGCCAGCTCTTCCTTGATCGGATCGTTTCCGGGACGACCCGGCCACAGGATGCCCTTCGAATCGCAGATGCGAATCTTGGCCACGGGGATGCAGCGGTCCTGTCCGTCGCTGCACGCGAGCAGGCGGGCGATGGCCCTGCCCGCGGCGCCGGCGCCGTTGATGACCACGGACATGCTCGCGATGGGGCGATCCTGAACCCGGGCGGCGTTCCAGAGGGCGGCCAGGAGGACGATCGCCGTGCCGTGCTGATCGTCGTGCAGGACCGGGATGCCGATGTCCTGCAGCTGGGATTCGATCTGGAAACAGCGAGGCGCCGAGATGTCCTCAAGGTTGATGCCCCCGTAGGTCGGCGCCACCTTGCGCACGATGTCCACGATCTCGTCGGGGGCCTGGGTGTCGAGCACGAGCGGGACCGCATCGATGCCTGCGAATTCCCGGAACAGCACGGCCTTGCCCTCCATGACCGGGAGCGCGGCCGCCGGTCCGATGTTGCCCAGGCCGAGAACGGCGGAACCGTCGGAGACCACCGCCACGGTGCGGCCCTTCCAGGTCAGGTCCCAGGCAGCGGCGGGGTTCTTCGCGATTTCCTCGCAGGGCCGCGCGACGCCGGGGGTGTAGGCCAGGCTGAGGTCGTCCTGGGACTCCAGCCGCATGCGTGAGCGAACCTCCAGCTTGCCCTGGGTTCGGCGGTGAATCTCGAGGGATCGCAGGAAATAGTCGTCCATGGCTGGTTCGTTGAATGGAAGGCTCGGTACAACGTAGGGCCCTTGGACCGTACCTGAGCGAGGGAAACTGCGAGATATGAGTGATACGAACGGAAAAGCTGTCGCCGCCTTCGTGTGCGGCTTGCTCGGCCTTCTGGGGCTCTTGCCCTGCATCGGCTCCATCCTGGGAATCGTGCTCGGTCGCGGTGAGACCGATGGCCTGGGCCGCGCGGGGGTGATCATGGGTTGGATCGGCCTGGCTCTTGCGGCCATCGGACTCCTGATCTTTGCAGGTTTCATCCTGTTCGGCGTCGGGGTCGCGGCGGTCCAGAACGGCTAGATCCGGCGCGCGGGGTGCTTGATTCCCTGCGTGCCTCGACCCAGAATTCTGCCACGGCGGCCGTCGTGCGTTAGCTCTGGCTACGAAACGGCGAGCCCCACCGTGACGCAAACATCGGGATCCACCTGCCCTTGGCGGGTGGATCCCGTTTCGCTTCCATGAAGTGGTACGCCCAACTCTTCGCCCGGCGTCCCCGGGCGGTGCTCTCGTTCGCCCTCGGCGTCACCGCACTGGCGTTGTTCGGGATGTCCCGGGTGCGCTTCGACGACGTGCCGCGCGGCTTCTTCAAGGGCGAGGACGAGAACTTCCAGCGTCTGCTCCAGCTGTACGAGGAGTTCGGCTCGGACGACAACGACGTTCTGTTCGTGCTGGAGAGCGAAGATTGGTTCACGCCCCGCGCGGTGGAATGCCTGCGCGAGCTCTCCGAGCGCATCCGGAACGTCGACGAAGTGGCAGCGACCGCCGGGCTGGTGGACATTCCCGTCTTCCCGGAGGGTGGAGGCTGGCTACCCCGCGCGCTGCTGCCGATGCCCGCAAGTTCCACGGAAGCCTTCGAGCAGGCGCGCGCCCGCGCCCGCGACCACCCCCTCGTCCGCGGAAGGTTGATCTCGGACGACGATCGGATGACGTTCTTCGTTGCGCGCCTCGAAGGTGAGATCGACAGCATCACGAAGATCGAGCCGATCGTTGCTCTCATGGAGAGCTTGGCCGAGGACCTCGCGAGCGAGTACGCCGGCGTCCGTGTTCGGGTGACCGGAGTGCCCTCGTGCCGGGTCGAGATCTACAACACGCTGCGCAGCGAGCAGATTCTGTTCACCGCGGCCGGAGCCCTCTTGTGTTTCGCCATCGGTTGGCTGCTCTTCCGCAGCTTCGGTGCCGTGCTCGCCGTCAGCTTGCCGCCGGCCCTCGGCGCCCTGTGGGCCCTCGGATTCGCCGGCCTGTTCGGTCAGAAGATCGACATCCTCGGGACGGTCCTGCCGATGCTCGTCATCGTCATCGCCTTCACCGATTCGGTGCACCTGATGATCGACATGCGCATCGAGCGCAAGGCCGGCCTTTCGCCCCGGGACTCGGCGGCTTCCGCCATTCGTCACCTCGGCCTTCCCTGCGCCTTGACCTCCCTCACCACGGCCATCGGGTTCGGTTCCCTGGCCCTCGGCAACGTTCCCATCGTGCAACGCTTCGGCTGGCTGTGCGCGCAGAGCGTGCTCCTGGCCTTCCTCGCCGTGCTCACGACCATGCCGCTCCTGGCCAGCTGGATGCCGTACATCGGAACGTCCGAAGCCGGAGCGGGGGGCGGGAGGCCCCTGTGGACTCGACGGTTCGGTTCCCTGATCGGCGTCGTGACCCGGCGTCCGGGGTGGGTAGCGGTGCTCGGCGGAGTGACGTCGTTGGCGCTCCTGGCCGTTTCCCTGCGCCTCGAGCCGGACAATCGCTTGACCGAGGCCATGCCCCGGGAGAGCGAGGCGTTCCAGGCCTTGATCGACGTGCAGGAGAAGCTCGGGGGCGTGTTGCCGCTCTACGTGCTGCTGGAATGGGAAGGTGAACAGGGGCTCCACTCTCCCACCGTTCGCGCCGCCCTGGCGGAGACCGAGGAACTGATCCGAGGGGTCGAAGGGGTCTCCCCGCCGGCCTCGATCCTGTCTCTCCTGGGCATGCTCCCTGGAGGGCTCGACGAACCCGAGGTCTGGCTCGAGATCCTGCCCGCGGAGATCCGATCGCGCTGGTACCGCCCGGACCTGGGCAAGGCCCTCGTGACGGCGGGCGTTTCCGACGAGGGCACCTCCGTCATGTCTCCCCTGTTTGCGGAGATCCAGAGCGGGTTGGCGAAGATCGAGGAGCGCCACCGCGGCGTGCAGCTCGACCTGACCGGAACCGACGTCGTCGCGCGCGGCCAGGTCAACCGCATGATCGTCGACCTGGCCCGCAGCCTGGGCGTTGCCGTGCTCGTCATCTTCGTCGTGATCGCCTTCGAGTTCCGCTCCTGGATCCTGGGCCTGTGCAGTCTGCTGCCGAACCTGTTTCCCCTGGTCTTCGTCGGAGCTCTGCTCGTCTTCCTGGGCATCCCGCTGCAGATGAGCAGCGCGGTGCTGTTCTCGGTGCTCCTGGGACTTGCGGTGGACGACACGATCCACTTCCTCGCGCGCTACCGGCGCGAAGTGGCTCGCGATCGGGAGCAAGCCCTCGAACGCAGCTTTTTCGCCGTCGGCCGGGCCGTGCTCTTCACCACCCTGGTCCTGGGGTCGGGATTCGCGATCGTGCTCCTGTCGGCGGTTCCGACCAGCCGCCTGTTCGCCGGGTTCGTGTGCGTCGGCCTCGTGGCCGCCCTCGTCGGAGACCTGGTCTTCCTGCCGGCCCTCCTGCGGCTGGTCGAGCTCGCTCGCGGCCGGCGCGCGGCCTAGGGCAGCTCCAGGGCCAGGACGTCGCTCGCCGAGCCCTGGTCCGAACCTTCCCCGGGCCAGACGTACTGGAAGTACCAGGTGCCCGTCCCGAGGTCCGCCGGGAGCTCGGTCCCCACGTAGCCGCCTTCGCTCGTGTTCACGTCCCGTCGGCGCGCCTGACTCGGGTCGAGAAAGACGTCGGCGCCGTGCTCCTGAACCGCGTTCTCGAGCAGCGCTCGCCCGTAGAGGAGCGTGCCCCGGGCTCGGGCCGGAGCGTGGATGCAGCGCAGCTCGAGGGGACCTTCGGCCGAGGGCTCGCGAGGGGCCACGATGGCGATCGGCCCGTCCTGGGCCGCCGTGGAGTGGCCCAGGCGTCGTGCCCCCGGGGGCAGCCCGTGGGCGAAGTCCCGGTAGGCGGCGAAGACCCGCCGCCCCTCGGCGAGGGCCTCGAGAATGGCCGGGCCGGAGCAGCCGACGAAGGTCTCGGGGAAGTCGAAGTCGCGAACGCCCTTGGTGACGCGGTCGCACCAGAGGGTCCAGAACTCGGCGTCCTCGCACTGGCCGATGGGCTGACCCTGGACGATGGCGTAGACGGCCGCCGTGTGGCAGGTGTTGTCGTCGGTGCGGGCGGCGATCCAGGCGCTCTCGGACAGGGTGAGATCCAGCTCGAAGCTCTGCTTCTCGCCCCGCTGCCCCTGGTCCAGGGCCAGCCGCTCCACGGGCTCCCCATTGACGAGGATCTCGATCGCGCCGGCGCCGCTCGACTTCCCCCCGGCCAGGTGCAGCGTGGTCACGAGCTTCACCCGGCCCGCTTCTTCCAGGGTCAACTCGTCCCCGATACGAGCTTCCCCGACCGACAGATCGAGGAAGGCGTCCATCCCGGCCGACAGGCTCGCGCGTCCTGCGACCAGGCCGTCGACCCAGGCGTCGTAGGAGAGCTCTCCCTCGACGCGGATCCAGCAGCGGGCATCGCGTTCGGGAACGAAGCAGTTCGTGTCGGTTCCAGCGCCGATGCCGACCCGCACGCCGGCGTTCTGGAGCCGGTAGTACATGCCCCACCAGCGCGTCTCCTTCTGGGGATCGAAGGCGCGGAAGTCCTGGGTCATGTCGACCGTCTCCAGGTAGTCGACCTTGCCGAGGACGACCTCGGTGGCGCACAGGGTGGGGAAGGCCTCCGTGTTGAGCGGGCTCAGGGGAGGGAAGCCCAGGTGGGCATCGAGCGGGGTGCAGAGCACGTCCTGGGCGTACCCGCCGTCGCGCAGGCGGCTCCAGTTGAAGCCCTTGGGGTGGTAGCGATCCACGTTCCACATCTGGTGCGCGTAGCCGAACACGGCCCGGGGGTTCCGGCCGACGGCGTCGAGGATCGGCGTGGAGTAGTCCCCGCTGCCGTCGTTCTCCTGGCAGCTGCGAAAGGGGCCGAGGAGCTCGGCGTCCTCCCGGTCGGGCCGCAGGATGACCAGGTGCCCCAGGTCGTCGCAGTCCAGGCCGGAGGTTTCGATGCCGAACTGGAGGAAGCGGTCCGGGCGCGAGACGGTGAGAGCATGCTCGGCGCCGGTGATCAGATCGACGTGCTCGGCGTAGCCCGCGCCGTAGGGGTTCCACACGAGGCTGGAGACGACCGAGAGTCCGAGCTCGTCCATCTCACGCAGCATGTCCCCGACGGGTCGGTCCTCGAGTCCATCGCACAGCTGCACGTGCTCGTGGGTGTCCCCGGCATACCAGCCCGGTGGTATCCAGGAATCCTGCGCGGAGGGCTGCGCCGTTTCCGAACCGCAGGCGGTCAGGGCAAAAGCCCCTAGGATCGACCAGGTGTTTTTAGGGAGAGGCTGCGGGATAGCCCGCTCTCCCCGGCTGGGTGTGCGTTTCACGGATCGCCCTCGCTCCAGAGGGAAACAGGCGACTGCCCAAAAAAAAAGAGGAAACCGCGTGCGGAACCCGGGCCCCCGGTCCTCTTCACCCCGTATGCCCACGAGTGAACGCGTGCGGCACACACAGGAAGAGGAAGGAGGGGGTCGAAACGCCCTGGAGTGGTCACCACGGATTTCGGAACGACGCAAGGCCGCGCTCTCGAGCGCCTGATGTTCGACCTGCACAGGGAACTGTGCGTGGAGGTCGATCGGGCGATGCAGGCTGGGGGAGAAGGAAGGGCCATTCTCGATCCCGCAGCGACGGTGAAGGCGTGCTGCGCACGTCAAGAAGCGGTCCTGGGTCCGACCGGAGTCGAATTGAGCCGCCTGGCACTGGCTGCCCGAGTGATGCGCCACGTCTTGGTAACCTCCCTACGCGGGCGACCCCAGGACCCCAACCCGATTCACATCCAGACCCCCTCCGACCTCTCCTCCTCCCTGCCCGCCGTGGTCGAGCTCAGGCGGCTGAACCGTGCTCTGGTCGGCCTGGCGGGGCGCAACCGCCGGGTCAGCCGGGTCGCCGAGCTGCGCCTGTTCGGCGGGCTCTCCTGCCGCGAGGTCTCCCAGGTCTTTGGAGGTGCCAGCGGTCGCCGCGCCCGGTCGGACTGGAAGCTGGCCGAGGACTACCTCGTTCCCGCCCTGCGTGACGTCCTGCTCGGGACGACCCAACCTGCCTAGCGGGGCTTCTTCGACGGGCTGCTAGGAGAGATCCCCGGCCAGGCGTGCCCCCAACCCGCTTTCGCGGAGCTTCGGATCGGCATTCTCCACTGCGCGTCGCAGGGCGTATTCCGACCCGACCAGGACGACCAGACGTCGCGCCCGGGTCACGGCCGTGTAGAGCAGGTGGCGCTGCAGCATGATGCGGTGGGACGGAACCAGAGGCATGCAGATGGCGGGGAACTCCCCCCCCTGGGAGCGGTGGACCGTGATGGCCCAGGCCGGCTGCAGGTCGGAGAAGCTGTCCCGGCCGTATTCGACCTCCCGCTCGGGGAAGCGCACCGTGAGGCTCTTGCCGTCCGGTGAGATCGACAGGATGCGCCCCATGTCCCCGTTGAAGACCTCCTTCTCGTAGTCGTTGCGGGTGTGGATCACCCGGTCCCCGACCCGCCAGGTGCGGCCTCCCCAGCGAATCTCGAGGCCCCCGAAGGGGCTCTTCTCCCGCAGGCGCGCGTTGAGGGCGTCCACGCCGGCGTGACCGCGGTACATGGGGGCGATGACCTGGACGTCCTCGGTCCAGTCGAGACCGAAACGTTCGGGGATCCGCTGGGTGACGACCTCGACCAGGCGTTCGGCCGTGGTCTCGTCGTCCTCCGCCGGGAAGAAGTAGAAGTCGCTGGGCGGGTCCTTGCGCCCCGGGAGCTCGGGCATCTCGCCCGAGCGGATGCGGTGGGCGTTGGTGACGATGCGACTGTTCGCGTCCTGGCGGAAGATGTGCTCCAGCCTCCAGACGGGGAAGACCCCGCACCCGATCAGGTCCGCCAGGACGTTGCCGGCGCCCACCGAAGGCAGCTGGTCCGGGTCCCCCACCAGGATCAGTCGCGTGGGGGGCTGGATGGCCTTGAGCAGGTGATGGGCCAGGATGAGGTCGAGCATGGAGACCTCGTCCACCACCACCAGGTCCGCGTCGATGGGGTCTCGGTTGTCGTGGGCGAAGCGCCCGGTCTTCGGGTCGAAGCCCAGGAGCCGGTGGATGGTGCTGGCCTCGCGGCCCGTCGCTTCGGCCAGCCGCTTGGCCGCCCGCCCCGTGGGGGAGGCCAGGCGCACGCGGGCGCGCTTGGCCTCGGCCAGGGCCACGACGAGTCGAGTGAGGGTGGTCTTGCCCACCCCCGGACCGCCGGTCAGAAGGGCCACCGGCTCGCTCAAGAGGCCGAGGACCGCCGCGCGCTGGGAGGCGTGCAGCTCGATCGCCGCGTCCCTTTCGGCCTGGGCCAGCTCCTCGGCACTGGCCAAGGAGGCGGGAGAGGCTCCCTCGGCGAGGGCGGCCAGGTTCTCGGCCAGGGCTCTCTCGCAGGTGAAGTACATGGGAAGATAGATTCCATCTTCCGCTAAGTTGCTGCCTTGGAGCGGGAGCCCCAGCTGCGCGTGGAACTCCTGCTCGTGGCAGGCCCGCTCCAGAATGGCCTCCAGAGACTCCTCGGAGACCCCCCCCAGGAGCTCCTGGGCCGAGGCCAGGAGCCGTGAGCGCGCCAGCAGCACGTGCCCCTCCTCCGTGGCCTGGCGCAGGCTCTCCCGCAGGCCCGCGGCCAGGCGCTCGGGGGCCTCCGCCTCGAAGCCCAGCTTGCGGGCGACGCGATCGGCGGTCCGGAAGCCGATCCCGCGGATGCCCCGGGCCAGGAGGTAGGGGTCCTCGCGCAGGCGGGCCTCCGCGTCCGGTCCCAGCTTCTTGGCCACCAGCTGCACCTGCCAGGGGCCCAGGCCCGTTCCCAGCAGGAAGGCCAGCAGCTCGTGGCTTCCGAGCTCGGTACGGACCCGGTTGGCCAGGTCCTGGGCGACGGCTCCCCTCAGGCCCTGGATCCCCAGCAGCACGTCGGGATCGTCGCGGATGCGGGTCAGCGCCTGGGGCCCCAGCTTCTGCACGATGCGCTCGGCCAGGGTCTCCCCGACCCCGGGGAAGGCGCTCGAGGCCAGGAAACGCACCAACCCCTCCCGGTCGAGGGGCGGCAGCGAGGCCAGCTCGCTGAACTGGAACTGGCGCCCGTGGGTGGTGTGCTCGGTCCAGCGGCCCCACAGGCGGATGCGAGCCCCCTCGAAGACCTCCTCGACCCGTCCGACCGCCGTGACCCGATCGGACATCAGGCTGGGGAGCGCCAGGGGGTCCTCGGAGCCCCGCTCGGGGCTGATCCGCAGCACCGAATAGAACGAGCTCGGGTCGTGGTAGGTCACCCGCTCGACGACCCCCTGGAGGGTCACGGCGTCCTGGTGGGCTCCCCCCGGGCTCGAGCGCTCCCCCCGGGGGCCCTCGTTTCGAGCCCGGATTTCCACCGCGGGAGGATCGCAGTGGGGCCCCTCGAATTCCAGATAAAGCTTGCCCAGGGCCTCGGACGGGGGATACTTGGCGCCCCTTTTTCCAGAAGACGAAAAACCCGCACCCGTATGTCGATCAAAGTCGAGGTCCGCTCCAACGAGTCGCTCGAAGCTGCCCTGCGCCGCTTCAAGCGTCAGTGCAACTTCGGGGGAGTCTTCCGACTCGCCAAGCAGAACACCTGGCACGAGAAGCGCTCGGACAAGCGCCGCCGGGAGCGCCGCGAGCGCATGCGCACCATCCTGCGCACCTCCCGCCGGGCCGAGGCCCGCACCCGCCGCGGTTAGGTCGCGGCCCGGGGCCTCCGGGCCCCCGCAGGGCCTTTCCGGCCGGGATCGACGTGCCGGTTCCCGATTGGGTCCATGGCTCTCTTTCCCAAGGAACGGGACCTCACGCGTCCCCTCGAGACGGTCGAGCTCCTCGTGCGGGGGAGCGACTTCCGCGTACGCCCGGCGGAGCTGAAGATCCGCCTCGACGCCTTCCTGCTCAAGCACCTGCACTGGCGCTCCCGCACTTCGATCCAGGCCCTGGTGCGTGAAGGCTTCGTGGCGGTCGCCGCGCCCGGACCCGAGTCCCGGGGACCCTGTGAGCCCCAGCTCGAAAGCCGACCCTCGAGGCTCCTGCGGGACGGGGCGCGGGTCGTGATCACCATCCCCGAGGAGCTGCGTCTGCCGGCCGTCTCCGTGGATCACGAGAGTCTGGTGGTGCTCTACGAGGACGAGCACGTGCTGGCCGTGGACAAGCCTCCCTTCCTGCCCGTGCATCCGAGCGGCCGACACCTGTCCGACACCCTGATCCAGCGCATCCACGCGCGCTACGCCCAGGAGCTGGACGGCGAAGATCGGGAACGGCGCATCCCCGTGCGCCTGTGCCACCGCCTCGACCGCGAGACCAGCGGCGTGGTCCTGTGCGGCAAGACCCGGCGCGGGCACCGGCAGCTGATGAAGCAGTTCGAGCGCCGTCAAGTTCACAAGGAGTACCTGGCCATCGTTCACGGCCGGCCGGCGCGCGAAGCGGGCACGATCACCCTGGGCCTCGGTCCTTCCCACACGAGCGAGGTCCACCTGAAGATCGCCGTCAGCGCCGAGGGGTGGCCGAGCGAGACCGAGTGGAACGTGCTCGAGGATCACGGAGAGTACGCTCTGCTCGCCTGTCGTCCCCTCACCGGACGCCAGCACCAGATCCGCGTGCACCTGGCGGCGATCGGTCACCCCATCGTGGGGGACAAGCTCTACGGCCCGGACGAGGCCTACTTCCTGCGGGCCTCGGCGGGGGAGCTCACGGCCGACGATCTGCGCGTGCTGGAGCACGACCGCCAGGCCCTGCACAACCACCGCATCGGTTTTCGCTCGCCGGACTCCGGCGAGAAGGTCGAGGTGGAGAGCCCCCTGGCCGAAGACCTGCGCCAGTTCTTGGAAGGCCGGCAGGGCGGCTGAGGGGGCATCCTCAAGGAAAGGGGCAGGTTGGCCGAAGTCCTCCGAAGAGATGCCCACGCTGCCTCCTTCCTCGCCCCAGCTGTCCGTGACGCTCCCCCCGGATTGGGACCTCGCCCGTGACCTCTTCATCCTGTGCGGGCGCGGAGGGGGGCCTGTCGTCGAGGCGCTGAAGGCCCTGGGGCACGAGCGCGTGATGGTCATCGTGGGGCCCGGCGGTGCCGACGAGAGCTTGCCCGAGGGAGTACGGGCGGTCAGCGGACGCGGGGAGGTGTTCGAGGCCATCCACACCCAGGCCGGCGCCCTTCCGGCTCAGGTGCAACTCCTGCGGACCTCCGACCCCTGGGCCAGCGTCGAGCAGCACCGGGAGCTCGCCCGCTGGGTGGAAGAGGCCCTGTCCTCACGGCGCCTGCAAAAACGCACGGTCGAGACCATCGGCAGCGAGTGGCTCCTGCACGGCCTTCGCAACCTCCCGGAGATCGCACGTCGTCCTTCCATCGCCCAGCTCGAGAACGCCTTCCAAGGACGACCGGCCGTGCTGGTTTCGCCGGGTCCTTCCCTCTCGCGCAACCTGCACCTCTTGCCGCAGCTCCAGGGGCGGGCCGTGATCGTGACCGGCACGCACTCCCTGCTCGCCCTGGCCAAGGCCGGCGTGTCGCCCGACTTCGTGATCGCCTGCGATGCCGGCGATCTGCATCGGCACTACGCAGGTCTCGAGGCACAGCCTCCGCGCGCCCTGTGCGTCGAGGCGACCAGTCGACCCGAGAACTTCGGCCTGCCCGCGGAGCGGGTCTATCCCTTCGTGAGCAGCGGCAACATCGACGAGTGGATCTACGGCTGCGTGCAGGAACGGGCCAGCCTGGCCTCGGGCGGGTCGGTCTCGTGCACGGCCCTCAGCCTGGCCCGCTGGATGGGGTGTGGGCCCATCGCCTTCGTCGGGCAGGACCTCTCCTTTCCCGAGGGCAAGTACTACGCCCAGGAGAGTCTCGACGGCGATGCGCAGGTCGAGCTCGACGACGAGGGCAACTTCGCCCTGGTCAAGCCCGAGGGAGCGACAGGAATCGGCGTCCGGCAGGCCGACGGCCGCCTGCGCTTCAACCGCTCCCGGCCCGCGCTGAACGCGCCCGGCTACTACGGCGGAACCGTGGCCACGTCGGAGTCGCTCAACATCTTTCGGGCCTGGTTCGAGGCCATCGCCGAAGACTGCCCGACGCCCCTCTGGAACTGCACCGAGGGCGGCGCGTACCTCGAGGGCATGGAGCACGTCCCGCTTCAGAAGGCCGTGGACGAGTGGACGCGCGAACCGCTCGACGTGGGAGCGGTCCTCGATCGGCTGCCGCGCGGCGATGTCGACCAGCGGCGTGCCGCCTTTGCGCGCGTCGCCCGGGAGCGCATCGAAGCGCTGACCACCTGTGGCAAGCTGGCCCAGGACTGTGAGCGTCTGGCCCTGCGAGCCAAGCGGGACGGGCGGGCCCTGGAGAAGCTCCAGGCGAAGGAAGCCAAGCTCTCCCGGGCTCTGGCCCCCGTTCGCTTCCTGTCCCTCTCGGTCCAGGCCGACATCGAGGCGGCCCAGGAGAAGGCGCGCCAGGCCCGCGACCTGGACGAGAACCTGGCGGCCTCCGTTCAGCTGTTTCGGGTCGTGCTCGAGCAGGCCCGCAAGCTGCGCACTCCGCTGCAGCAAGCGCTGACGGCCCTCGAGGCCTAGTTCGTCCCGATCTGGATGACTTCGGCGTTGAGGCCGAAGCGTTGGATCGGCCCGAAGTCGATGCCGAAGCCCTGGGTGCAGTAGCGGGCGCCGATGAGGGTGCCGTCCTTGGCGATGGGGATGGTGAAGCTGGTGGGGTCGGTGGCCGGGCTCGGGCCGGTGCCGTCGAACTGGAAGAGCTGCGGGCCCTGTCCGGGGAGGTAGGGGCCGAAGGCGTAGAGGGCGGTGCCGTTGAAGTTGGCGGGCTTGGCGCCGTTGCGGCAGAAGCTGCCGGACATGGCGTTCTGGGCGGCCAGGGAGATGGCGTAGCCGACGCGGTCGTGGGAGACGGGGCTGATCAGGTGATCCCAGG
>JAUIEE010000583.1 GCA_030428965.1 bacterium
GATGGGGAAGGAAAGCCCGTGGCGCCGGGAGAATCCGGGCGGCTGCGCGTGCGCGGAGGCTCGACGGCCCTGTGCTACTGGGCCGACCGCGAGAAGTCCCGTGAGACCTTCCAGGCCGAGTGGTGCACGACGGCGGACATCTTTCGTCAGGACGAAGAGGGCTACTACTACTACGAGGGGCGCGCCGACGACCTGCTCAAGGTGAGCGGAATCTGGACCTCGCCGCTCGAGATCGAGAACGCGCTGCTCGAGCACGCGGCCATCCGCGAAGTGTGCGTGCTGGGGGCCGAGGACGCGGAGGGGCTGGTCAAGCCGGTCGCCTTCTGCGTCCTGCAAGAGGGGACCGAAGGGACCCAGGAGCTGGGCGGCGAGCTGAAGGCCTGGCTGCAGGGCAAGCTGGCTCCCCACAAGTACCCGCGCTGGTTCGAGTGGCGCGCGGATCTGCCCAAGAACGATCGCGGCAAGGTGGCGCGCAAGGAGCTCAAGGCGGAACTGGAAGCGCGGGGGCCGATGGCGTGAGCGGACTGTCGAAGAAGACCTGGCCCGAGGCCCGCGAGCTGTTCGACGAGCGCCTGGTCGCGATCCTGCCGGTCGGCTCCACCGAGCCCCACGGGCCGCACCTGCCCCTCGACACCGACGTGACCATCGCCGTGGCCCAGGCCGAGGCCGCCGCCGAGAAGCTGGGGGCCAAGGGAGTGCGCGCCATCGTCCTGCCGCCCGTGGCCTACGGCCTGACCCACTTCACCGACGGCTTCGAGGGTCGCATCAGCCTGCGGCCGGGCACCCTGTGGGCCCTGCTCGAGGACGTGGTCGAGTCCATGGAGGAGCAGGGCGTGCGCCGGGTGGTCTTCTCCAACGGCCACCTCGAGCCCGAGCACGTCCAGATCCTGCGCGGGGTCGCCGGCGACTACCCCGAGATCACCCCGATCCGGGCCCAGGTCCTGTTCCCCGACAACACCCGCCGCCGCTGGGCCGAGACCCTGGGCGAGGAGTTCCGGAGCGGGGATTGCCACGCGGGGCGCTACGAGACCAGCATCGTCCTGGCGGCGGATCCCGACTCGGTGCGGGAGGAGGCTTGCCGCGGCCTCCCCCCCAAGAGCATCGATTTGATTCGCAAGATGAAGGAGGGAGCCCGCTCCTTCGTGGAGGCCGGCGCGGAGGAGGCCTATTGTGGGGATCCGGCCGCCGCCAGCGCCGAGGAGGGCGAGAGCCTGGTCGACCGCCTGGCCGACATGATCGCCCTCTCGGTCGAGGAAACCTGGCCCGAGCTTTTCGCATGAGCACCAGCGCCAAGAAGAAGGTCTTCGTCACCCAGCAGCAGGTGCGTTTCGGGGACGTGGACCCCGCGGGCATCGCCTACTACCCCAAGATCTACGACCTGATCCACCAGGCCTTCGAGGAGCTGTGGGACGTCCACGTCGGCAAGCGCTACTACCACCTCCTGTGCGAGGCCAAGCTGGGCTTTCCCCTCGTGCACGCGGAGGTCGACTTCAAGCAGCCGCTGCACTTCGGTGACCGGCCGGTCGTCTCGATCACCTGCTTCAAGCTGGGCCGTTCCTCGATCGGTCTGCACTACGTGTTCGAGGTCGCGGGGCACGTTTGCGTGGATGCGCACATGACCGTCGTGTGCGTCGAGCTGGAGACCCTGGCCAGCAAGCCGATCCCCGACGAGTTCCGGGCCAAATTCGAAGAGATCCTGGAGGAAGCGTGAGAATCGGACAGCTCTACGGTCGCGGCCGCCCTGTCTTCAGCTTCGAGTTCTTCCCACCGAAGACCGACGAGGCCGCGCGTGGCGTGATGCGCACGGTGGCCGACCTGCGTGAGATGCACGCTCCCGACTTCGTCTCGGTCACCTACGGAGCGGGCGGTTCGACCCGTGGCCGCACCCTCGAGCTCGTCTCGCGCATCAAGAGCGATCTGGGCATCACCTCGATGGCCCACCTGACCTGCGTGGGGCACTCCCGGGACGAGCTCGGGGAGATCGTGGAGCGGCTCCAGGGCCGGGGCATCGAGAACGTGCTGGCCCTGCGCGGTGACCCTCCCAAGGGCGAAGACAAGTTCGTGGCCCCCGCGGACGGTTTCTCCCACGGCAGCGAGCTGGCCGCCTTCCTCCGCGAGCACTACGACATCGGAGTCGGCGGAGCCTGCTATCCCGAGGCTCACCCCGAGTCCAGCTCCAGGGACGACGACCTCAAGTGGACCAAGCACAAGGTCGAGAGCGGTATGGAGTTCCTCGTGACCCAGCTCTT
>JAUIEE010000584.1 GCA_030428965.1 bacterium
CGAGTAGCGCTCCAGGAGCTCCTTGGCGCGCCGGCAGAAGGAGCAGTGGCTCCAGGTGTAGATCAAGGCACGCAACGGCAGGTCTAGCGGCGGCTGAGGGCCCTCTGGGCTTCCTCTCGCACGTCATCGTGGGCGTCGTTCTGGGCCGCGTAACGCAGGGCCTGTTCGACCGTCGCGTCGGGCAGGAAGTCCGCCAGGGTCTCGGCCGCCTCCTCGCGCACGTCCTTGTCCTGATCGAAGGCCAGGGAGTCCAGGAGCGGTTGACGCAGGGCCGGGTGCGTGTTGCCGCTCAGCTGCCGCCAGATGTCGCCGCGCAGGCGGGCGTCCGTCGTGCGACCCGCGAGCTCCACCATGGCCGGCACGATCGGGTCGCGGGCGTCGTTGCCGTGGACGTCCTGTTTTCCGCGCAGGGCGCGCAGGGCCTGGACCTGTTCCTCTTCCGTGCTGTTCGGATCCATGGCCAGGCGCTGCCACTCGTCGATGGAGCGGCTCGCTTCGAGCGCTTCGTCCGCATCCTTGCCGCGCGAGCCTTGCCGCATCAAATCGAAGACCCGAGCGCCTCGGTCCTCGGCCGCCTCCAGCCGACGGAGCGTTTCTTCGATCTTGGCGATCCGTTCCAGGTCCTCCTCGGCTTCTCGGGCCTGTGGATCGGGGGTAGGGCTCGTCTCGCGCGGGGCGCGGGCCAGCCAGGCGAGCTCCTGGCGCAGTTCGGCCAGGCTTTCCTCGATGGCGACCACGCGTTGCTCCAGGTCCGTCGAAGGTCGGGCCGGCTCGACCGAGCGGGCCTGGGTCTCGGGGGTGGATTCGGACGTCCATCCGAGCGTGAGGGCGAGGACCGAGAGCAGGATGGCGATCCAGGGCAGGAGGGACTTGAGCATGGCGAGCCTCGGGAATGGGGCCGGGAGGAAGCGGACGCTGGCTTGCTGGGAAACAGGTTCGAGACCTTTCACCCGCTGCCTCCCCCCAGCCTAGCGGATCCGAGGACCGCCGCACGGAGGGGGCTCAGGCGTCGAGCTGGAACCGGACCTGGTGCAGGACCTCGATCGTCGCGCGCTTTCCGGAGCGCAGGCCGGGCTGGAAGCGCCACTCGCGCACGGCCTCGAGGGCCGCGTCGTCCAGGACGGAGTAGCCGCTCGAGCGCTCCAGCCGCGCCTCGGCCACCGCCCCGTCGGGTCCCACGGCGATGCGGCACAGGACGGTCCCCTGCCAGCCGCGACGACGGGCCAGGGCCGGGTAGGGGGGCGGGGCAGCTTCGACCAGGAGAGGCTCGCTGTCGCCCTGGGTGGCCTCCGGTTCGGGGGCGGTCTGGGCGACTTCGGTCGGGGAAGGCTCGGCCTTCTTCGGCGGGGGCGGAGGGGACAGTCGCCAGCCCCAGGTCTCGTCCGTCGGCTCGACGTCCGCGAGGGGCGAGGCCTCGACCACGGTGGGCTCGAGCCACGTGTCGTCGAGCACCTCCTCGGTGGGGTCCTCGAGGGCCTCGTGCGGCTCGAGCGGCGGCTCTTCTTCCGCGGGCTCCTCGAAGGCTTCGCTGGCTTCTTCCGGCTCGGCGTATGTGATCACCGCCACGCTGCCCGACGGTGCTCTCTGGCCCGCGATCGACAGGGACAGCGCGCCCACCAGAACGAGCACCAGGAGGTGCAGGCCGCCGGAAGCGGCCAGGGATCTCTTCGTCAGCGGTCGCAGGGAGAGGGCTTTGCGCCCAGGCGTCTGCGGGTGCTGACTCGCTCTCGTGTCGGTTCGAGGATCCCTGGGACTCACGCGCTAGAGGGTAATCGAAAGGCCCAGGACCAGGCTCCTGCCGGGCATGTTCTGTCCTGAGCCATGGATTCGATAGTCCTCGTCGGTCAGGTTCTCCAGCCCGAGATTCAGGGTCAGGGTGTCCCCCAGGCGCCATCCGCCGCGCAGGTGGCCCACCAGGTAGCTCGGCGTTCCCCCCGGCGGAATCCGGGACGTGTCGCCCTCGTCGCGGGTGGAGAGTCGGTCGGCATCGTCGGCCCAGATGCCGAGCAGCTCGGCCCACAGGTCCCCGACGGCGTTCTCCCAGCGGGCTCCGGCCTGGACGGTCAGGGGCATCAGGCGGTCGATGTACTCCTCTTCGATGACCGGGGCGGAGGTGGGGAAGGTCTCGACCTCGCCCCGCAGGAAGGTGGTGTTGCCGAACAGGGTCCAGCTCGGATCGACGCGCACGGCACCGCCGAGCTCGATGCCCCAGACGTAGCCGTCCCCTACGTTCTCCTTGG
>JAUIEE010000585.1 GCA_030428965.1 bacterium
TACGCCTACCTGCCGACGATCGGGTTGAACCTGGCCCTGGCCTACGGAGTGGGAACGCTGCTCACACGCGTCTCTCCTCGTTTGGCCTGGGGCGTCTTCGCGGCCGTCGTGGTTTCCCTCGGCAGCTTGACCTGGCGCCAGATCGGCGTGTGGAAGAACAGCACGACCCTGTACGAGCACGCGCTGGCGGTGACCGAAAAGAACCACGTCATGCACTTCAACTACGGCCGCGCGCTGATGCGCGAGGGGCGCTACGACGAGGCGGAAGCCGAGCTCGAGAAGGCCGTGCGCCTGAACCAGGGCTTCTACGGCGCCTGGCTGAGCCTCGGGCTGGTGCTGGCGCAGAAGGACGACCCGCAGAAGGCACGGCTCGCGTTTCAGAACGCGCTGATCGCCAACCCCGGATACGCCGAGGCGCGCCGGGAGCTCGGGCTGGTGCTGGCTCGGCTGGGCGAAGCGGCCGAGGCCAAGCACGAGCTGGGGTTGGCCCTGGAGGCGAATCCGGGCGACGCGGACGCCCACTACACCCTGAGCGTGCTCTACGCCCAGGAGCGCGACTTCGCGCGCGCCGAGACCCACACCCGCGAGGCTTTGCGTGTGCGTCCGCGCTTCGTCCAGGCCCTGGCCAACCTGGGCGCGATCTGCGCCGAGACGGGGCGGGTCAGCGAGGCGCGCGGCTACCTGCGCCAGGCCCTCGAGCTGGATCCGAACCACGTCGAGGCGCGGCGCAACCTGCAGTTGCTCGACGTGGGGGAGTAACGGCGCGGGCTACTCGTCGCCGCCGTAGCCGAGCTTGTTGAGGACTTCGAGCTCCTCTCGGCTCATGTTCTGGGTCGCTGGCGTGAAGTCGGCGCTGAGTCGCTGATTCAGCTCGATGAGGGCGTTGCGCATCGCTCCGATCTCCTGATTGGGCTGGAGAGCTCTCTCCTTGCCGCGGATCTCGAACAGCTCTTCGGACTGGACCTGGCGATCGGAGTTGAAGGTGTGCACCAGCTTGCGCCCGTCCTTGACCACGCCGAAGCGAGGCACCGTCGAGGAGCCCAGGGTTGCGAGGTACACCACGCTCTCCTGGCTCGCGGCGCCGTCGGCGAAGAGGTTGCGGCCCGGCAGGTTCGGAGGGGGGGCGACGCCGCACAGGGGTAGCAGCGTCGGCATCAGGTCGGCGAGGGTGGCCACGTCCCCGCGGCGTTCGGGCGCCTTCCCCGGACGACGAATGAAGAAGGGAACGTGGACGAGAGGATCGGAGAGGTACTCCCCGTGGGCGAACCAGTAGTCGTTCTCGCCGAGTCCTTCGCCATGATCCGCGGCGAACA
This sequence comes from bacterium, assembly GCA_030428965.1. Taxonomy (GTDB): domain Bacteria; phylum Planctomycetota; class UBA1135; order UBA1135; genus JAUIEE01. The sequence continues at coordinate 1,314 of JAUIEE010000585.1, forward strand.
CGATCACGGCGTCGTCGTAGAGGCCGCGTCCCCGAAGCCCCTCGAGCAAGCGACCGATTTCCTGATCGGCGTACTGGATCTCCGCGTGGTAGGCGGCGAGGTAGTAGGAGGAGTCCTGTTCGTCGCCGAGTTTCTGGTAGGTCGGAATGCCGTCCAGGCCGCGGTGATCCTTGCCGAACGGCAGCGTCTTGCCCTGGCCCCGGGCGCGCTCCTCTTCCAGCTGGGGTCCGAGCAGCTCGGCCGGCGGCGTGTAGGGTCCGTGGGGATCCTGGTAGTGCACCCACAGGAACACGTGGTCGCCCCGGGCCTTCAGCTGATCGAGCAGCGCCAGGGCGTCGTCGGTCGTGGCCGGGGCGATCCTCTCGCGGAAATTGGCTCGGATCGCTTCGCGGCTGGTCATCTCGTCGTTGTAGACGTCGAAGCCCTGGTCGAGCCCGGTCCCGCGTCGCAGCACCCAGTTCGACACCACCGCTCCGGTGGCGTAGCCGCGGCGACCCATCTCGCTCGCCAGGGTCGTCACGTCCTCGTGCAGGACGTGCTCGTTGGTGTAGATCGCGTTCTGGGTCGGGTAGCGGCCGGTCAGGAAGGTGCTCACGGACGGCACCGTGAAGGAAGACGGCGCGTAGGTCTTCTCGAACACGACGCTCTCGGCAGCCAGCTCGTCCAGGGCCGGCGTCAGGCCGCGCTCGCTGCCGTAGCTGCCGAGGCGATCGGCGCGCAGGGTGTCCGAGCTGATCAAGAGCACGAGCTTCGGGGCCTCTTCGCGGGCGCAGGAGGTGAAGGCGAGCGTCAGGAAGAGCAGGCAGAGTTTCGAGGGGGACATGAGGGGACTACGGCGCGGGCCTGGGCAGGTCAGGTGAGATCCGGGCGTCTTCATCGCTTCTTACGATAGATGTAGATCGCAGAGTTGGGCTTTCCCTGG